>JANQGO010000402.1 GCA_028277285.1 Alphaproteobacteria bacterium
CGCCGGGCTCGCGGCCGCGCTCGCCGCTGCCAACGCGGGTGCCAGCGTGGAGGTCATCGAGGCCGCTCCCCAGGCCGGCGGGCGTTGCCGCTCACTCGACGACGCCACCTTGGGCCGGCGGATCGACAATGGCAGCCATGTGCTGCTGGGGGCGAACCCCGCCGCCTTCGCCTATCTGGAGGCCATCGGCGCACGCGACACGGTCATGCGCCTGGATCCAGACGGCTATCGCTTTGCCGACCTGGAAACCGGAGAGCGCTGGTCCTACGAGGCCGGGCGGTCCATGCCCGGCGTCAGGCCGTGGCATTACCTGCGCGCCCTCAGCCTGTTCCTCCCCGGCGCCGAGCGCACGGTCGCTCAGGCGCTTGGGTCCGGCCCGCTGATGCGCCGTTTCTGGGCGCCAATGACTTATGCGATCCTGAACACCGCGCCCGACCAGGCCTCGGCGCGCATGTTGCGCCGTTCCCTCACCGAGATCGTCCGCCATGGCCGCCGCGGCCTTCAGATGCACATGGCGCGCGACGGGCTGAGCGAGAGTTTTGTCGACCCGGCGCTCGCCAAGCTCGAGGAACGCGGGGCCAGCACGAGGTTCGGCCAACGGGTTGCCGGCCTGACGATGGAACCTGGGCGCGTCACCGCCTTGTCCCTGGGCGAGCAGTCCCTCCCCCTCCGTGAGGGCGACACGGTCATCGTCGCTACCGGCCCAAAGGCGGCCAGCGACCTTATCCCGGGTCTGATCACGCCGCAGGGCGACAATGCCATCGTGAACGGCCACTTCCTGGTTGACGGTATCGGCGAAGCAGATGGCCGGCCCGGGGTCATGGGATTGGTCGGTGCGACCGCCCAGTGGCTCTTTTGGCGCGAGGGCATTGTCTCGGCCACGGTCAGTGCCGCGAACGATCTGGCGGTCCAGGACAACGACGCCATCGCGGTGGTGCTGTGGCGCGACATCGCCCGGGCGCTGGACCTGGGCGACAGGCCTCTACCCCTTTTTCGAATCGTCAAGGAGAAGCGCGCAACCTTTCCCCAAACCTGCGCCAACGAACGCCGACGGCCGCCTGCCAGGACCCCGGTCGGCAATCTTTTCGTCGCCGGCGACTGGACCGATACCGGGCTGCCGGCCTCCATCGAAGGCGCGGTTCGCTCCGGCAATCAGGCCGCGCGGCTGGCGTTGGGCGGCTGACGGACCATCGAGGGCCGGCGAGTCAATTAGAAAGAATTTACTTCTCAATCTAGACACGAAGCGATTTCTGGCCCTTAAATGGCGCCAGTGAAACCAGCCGACGACACGCGGTGTTTGTCGGTCATCAGCGCCGGTCAAGCGCGACTGTGGCCCAATCGATGGGCACAACAGTTAGCGGTGAACGGCGTTCACTTAGAAACATCGTCTAGATGTGGTGGGGGTTAACCAATGGCGAAAATTCTTCAGTCCTTACCCGCAACGGTGGTCGCAGGCGTTGTCCTGACGGTCATCGTCGCGATCATCATTCTCGCTGTAAACTGACGCCACGGTGATGAGGGGGTAAGTTATGGACGAATTCTTCTGGTCTTTCATATTCCGCTACCTGCACGTCATCAGCGGCGTCATGTGGATCGGTCTGCTGTGGTACTTCAACTTCGTGCAGATCCCGAACATGCCGAAAATCCCGGATGAGCAAAAACCGGCGGTCGGCAAGGTCATCGCGCCGGCGGCGCTGTTCTGGTTCCGCTGGGCCGCCCTGGCGACCATCGTGACCGGCCTGATCGTGGCCATGCTGAACGGCTATCTGGTCGACGCCATCCTGGTCGGCATCACCGATAACGGCGGCAGCACCGCCATCGGCATCGGCATGTGGCTGGGCACGATCATGTTCATCAACGTCTGGATGGTGATCTGGCCCAACCAGAAACGCGCGCTGGGCATTGTCGAAGCCGACGCCGACACCAAGGCGAAGTCGGCGCGGACCGCCATGCTGTTCTCGCGGACCAACACGATGCTGTCGATCCCCATGCTGTTCTGCATGGTCACGCAGCAGAATCCATGGTGGTAAGCGGGAACCGACTGCGTTCTTATTAAGGGGCGGGGCCTTCGGGTCCCGCCCTTTCTTTTGGACTAAACCGCGATCATCGCCGCCGCGACGCGGCGCGCATCGGCGACCAGCAGGTTGAAGGTGCGGCAGGCTGCCCCCGTATCCATGATATCGGCGACAATGCCGAGCGGGCGAAGCGCGTCGCGCACGGCTTGGTCGATCCGGGGTACCTCGTGGCCGCTTCCGATCAACAGGATGTCGATGGCATCGCCGGCCTCGCAGACGTGGGCCAGGCTCTCCGCCGTCACCTCGCCTATCGAGGTAATCGGCCAGACGTGAACCACGGATGGCAGAACGATCAGGGAACCTTCGTAACGCTGGCCGGAAATCCGGAAGCCGCCGTCGCCATAAGCCTGCACCAGCTTCGGGCTACGCTCGGGATCCGGTGTCATATCCCGCATGGTTCTAGGGCGTGGCGTCCGCCGAAGCGTCCTCACCCCCGTCATCGGCCTTGTCGCCTTCCTTGTCAAACACGCGCCGTCCGGGCCGCAGGTAGAGCAGTAAAGGCGCGGCAACGAAGACCGAGGAGTAGGTACCGATGATGACGCCCCAGATCATCGCCAGCGTGAAGCCGGCAATCACCTCGCCGCCGAAGAAGTAGAGCGCAAAGAGGGCCAGCAGCGTGGTGCCGCTGGTTATGATCGTGCGCGACAGGGTGTCGTTCAGCGACTTGTCGAGCAGGTCGACCAGCGGCAGTTTCTTGTACTTGCGCAGGTTCTCGCGAACACGGTCATAAATGACGACCGTGTCGTTCATCGAATAGCCGACGATGGTCAGAAGCGCGGCCACGATCGGCAGGCCGAAATCGAGCTGGGTCAGCGAAAAGAGGCCGATGGTCAAGATGACGTCATGCAACAGCGCGATGACGGCGCCCAGCGAGAACTGCCATTCGAAACGCAACCAGATGTAGACCAACATGGCACCGAGCGCGATCAGGACGGCCATGATGCCTTTCTCGATCAGCTCATCGCTGACCTGCGGGCCGACGAACTCGATACGCCGATAGTCGACGGGCCCGAACTCGTTGTCCAGAACGCCGCGCACAATCTGTACCGCCGCCTGCTGCGCCTCTTCGTCGCCGTCCTGGCGCTGGATCCGGATCAGGACGTCCGTGTCCTGGCCGAACTCCTGGAGCGAGACCTCGCCCAGATCGAGTTCGTTGAGCGCGTTGCGCATGCCCTCGATATCGGCCGGGCCCTCGGTGCGCACCTCGACCAGGGTGCCGCCGCGGAAATCGATACCGAAGTTGAGCCCCATGACCAGGAACAGGACGACCGACGCGACGATGCCGAGCGCCGAAAGGGCGATCGCCGGATTGCGCCAGCGCATGAACGGCACATGGGCGTCTTTGGGAACGAAGCGCATTGGTTTCATGGCATCGTCCTAAAGCGGCAGGGCCTGGGGCCTGCGGCGGCGCAGCCACAGGACGGCAAACAGGCGGGTCACCATGATCGACGTGAAGAGCGACGTCAGAATGCCGATGGCGAGCGTCACGCCAAAGCCTTTGATCGGCCCGTCGCCCAGGGTGTAGAGCAAAGCTGCGGCGATGAACGTCGTGACGTTGGCGTCGATAATGGTTGTCAGCGCGCGTTTATAGCCCGCGTCGACCGCGTTAAAGGGTGTTCGCCCGTTGGCGACCTCCTCGCGTATTCGCTCGAAGATCAGCACATTCGCGTCCACCGCCATGCCGATGGTCAAGACGATGCCGGCGATGCCCGGTAGCGTCAGGGTCGCCTGCAGGGTCGAAAGCGCACCGCCGATCAGGATGATGTTCGCGACCAGCGCCACATTGGCGAAAATGCCGAACAGGCCGTAGCTGAACACCATGAAGACGATGACGGCGACCAGGCCGATAACGGCGGCCATCTCGCCGGCGCGCACCTGATCGGCGCCCATGTTGGGGCCGACCGTGCGCTCTTCCAGGATCAGCAACGGTGCCGGCAAGGCGCCGGCGCGCAGCAGCACGGCGAGGTCATTGGTCTCCTCGGGCGAAAAGTTGCCGGTGATGATGCCGGCCCCCTGGCAGATCGGGCTGTTGATGCGCGGCGCGCTGATCACTTCATCGTCCAGGACGATCGCCATCGGCAGGCCGACATTCTCTGTCGTCGTATCGCAGAAACGGCGGCCGCCGGCGCTGTCGAAGCGGAACGAGACGACCGGGCGGCCCTGGTCGAACGACGGTTGGGCGTCGGTCAGGTGTTCGCCGCTGACCATGACCCGCTTGCGCACCACGTAGTACTGGACGGGCACCCCGGCATCTTTCTGCTCCTGGGTGCGATGCTCTTCCAGAAGCTCGGAGCCCGCCGGGATGTCGCCGGCCAGCGCCTGGCTGAGCGGTGTATCGGTATCCACCATGCGGAAGGTCAACTTGGCGACCGTGTCCGGGTCGATAATGCTGGAATCGCTGATGCCGGGCAGCTGAATGATGATGCGGTCCAGGCCCTGGCGCTGGATGATCGGTTCGCTGACGCCGAATTCGTTGAGACGCCGTGTCAGGATCTCGATCGCTTGTTCGGTCGCGTTGCTGATGCGCTCGTTGATGCCCTGTTCGGTCAATTCGACGAGGATGGTGCCGTCGTCGTCGAAGTTGATCAGAATATCGTTGTCATACTCCTGCACCGCCAGCCGCGCGGCGTCCAAATCGGCCGCTTCGCGCAGCATCATCGTCAACCGCTGATTGCCCCAACCCTGGGACCTGACACCGATGCGCTCGTCCCGCAACATGGCGCGAAAGTCGCCCTCGATCGACTCCTGCCATTCTTCCAGGATCGTCTCGCTCTCGACCTCCAGAAGGACGTAGGAGCCGCCTCTGAGGTCGAGACCCAGGCTGATCTGTTTATGGGGCAGCCAGTCCGGCAGCCCGTCCAGGCTGTCCTTGGGCAGCACGTTGGGCAACGCGAAGAGAATGCCGAGCGCACAAACGACGGCGACGACGGCAATCTTCCAGGCGGGGAAATGAAGCATCGAGGCCCGTTACGAGTCCTTCTTGTCTTCTTTTTCGTCCTTGTCGTCGTCGCGCTCGTCGTCCCGCGCCTCGGTGCGCTGATAGGTATCGGCGATCATGGACTGGCGGCACTTGACCTTCACGTTCGGCGCGATCTCGACCAGCAGCACGCCGTCGCCTTCGATGCGGGCAATGCGGCCGATGATGCCACCGTTGGTCACGATCTGGTCGCCGCGCTTCAGCGCGCCCAGCATCTCGCGGTGCTCCTTGGCGCGCTTTTGTTGCGGCCGGATGACGAAGAACCAGAAGACCGCGAACATGGCCACCATCATGAAGATGAAGACCGGGTCGAATCCGCCGGCGCCGCCGCCGGCAGCCTGTGCGTATGCCGGTGAAATCAGCATGCGTTTCTCCTGTCGGAAAGGGACGGCGGACTATAGCCACACGCCGCCCCAATGCAAGCGGCGCGACGTCCACAAAATGGCCGTAGACCCGCCGCAAGCGGCTTCAACCTTCGTTGACCCAGCTGTCGGCGACGAAGCCTGGAAAAGGTGCCGTTGACGTGCCGGGTCGGCGAGACTGCCGCAACCCAGAAAAAGGGTCGGCGTTGAGCGGTTCTGCCGTTCCGCTCAACGCCGATTTACGCGCTCGACCCCCTAAGGGAGGACTTGGTCAGGCGGCGATCCTGTTGTTGATCGCCCAAATGGCGGCCTGGGTGCGGTTCTGCACGGCCGTCTTCTTCAAAATATGCTTGATGTGAACCTTCACGGTCGCCTCGGCGACGTTGAGCTGATTGGCGATGACCTTGTTCGCCTCGCCCGCGGCCAGGTGACGCAGGATCTCGGTCTCGCGGTCGGAGAGGTCGACCCCGTCCACCGACCGGCCAAGCTGGTCGCCCATGCCGCGCGCGCCGGCCTGCTCGATGACCATGGGGATCAGGCCGGAGGAGAAAACGCGCTCGCCGGTGAGGACCAGTTTCAGCGAGGCGAGCAGCGCCTGGGGCGAGACATCCTTCAGAAGATAGCCGTCGACGCCGGCGCCGAAGTAGTCGCCCAGCACCTTGCGATCGAGGTCGTCGACCAGGACGACCAGCTTCATCTCCGGCTTGTCCTTGCGCAACTGTTCCATTTTGGCATGTGTCTCATTGTCCCGATTTGGGGCATTCACGATCAACATGCTGGGTTCTTCAGGGCCGTAGTCGCCGTCGACGAACTCGGTCAGAGAGGCGATCTGGCCGATAACCTCGAAGCTGGAATTGTCAAACAGGCGGATCATGCCCTCCCGCGAAAGGCGGTTAGGGTCAACGATTACAACGGTTGCGTTCGTTTCGGTGGAGCTCATGTCATCTACCCCTGGTCCTGAAGCCTGAAACCCTCACCCGCGCACCGGCCGGAGCTCGGCTGGCGCGGGCTACACATTCGGAATAGCTAGAAGCAGGTATCGTGCCAGTCTGACGACGTACCTCGTTGGAGACGGCAATTGGAACGAGTCTCCCTGGGGATAAGCCCAGAATGCCTGTTAAATGATACCGATGGTCACGCGCCCGTGTCGGCGCGCCCGTTGAGATCGTCGGCGGGGGCTGATAGATGCATCGCCCTAAGTGTACCGAAGGAGGACTTCATGCCCGGCCCGTTGGACGGATTTCGTGTCATTGATGTCACCGCGATGGTCTCCGGCCCCTACGCGACCATGATGTTGGCCGATCAGGGGGCGGACGTGATCAAGGTGGAGAACCCCAACGGTGGCGATCACACGCGCGAGTCTTCCAATCTCAGAAACGGTTTCTCGGCCTCGTTCCTGAACAACAACCGCAACAAACGGTCCGTCGCCCTGAACCTCAAGGACCCGCGCGGCATCGACGCGCTGATGCGTCTGGTCGCCAGCGCCGATGTCTTTGTCCAGAATTTCCGGCCGGGCGTCGTCGACCGCATGGGCATCGGCGAGGCGGCGCTGCGTGCCGTGCGTCCCGATCTGGTCTATGTCTCGATCAGCGGTTTCGGACCGGACGGGCCCTATGCCCATAAGCCGGTCTACGATCCCTTGGTCCAGGCGCTCTCCGGCTTGGCGACGGTTCAGGCCGGGTCCGACGAGGAACGTCCGCGCCTGGTACGCACCATCCTTCCCGACAAGCTTACCGGCGTGACCGCGTCCCAGGCGATCACGGCGGCCCTGCTCGCGCGCGAGCGCAGCGGCCATGGCCAGCATGTCGAGGTGTCGATGCTGGCCAGCGTCGTGTCATTCCTGTGGGGTTCGGACATGGGCAGCCAGACCTTTGTCGGCGGCGAGTTCCCGCAGCAGGAAGCGGCAAGCTTCATCGATCTGATCTACGAAACACAGGACGGCTATATCAGCGCCGCCGTCCAGGCCAACAAGGAGTGGTTGGCGCTGACGCGCGCGCTCGATCGGCCGGAGTGGCTCGACGATCCCCGCTTCCTGACGCCGGCGCTGCGCCAGGACAATATCAACGACCGCCTGGCATTGACCCAGGAGGTGTTACTTACGAACACGTCCGCCCACTGGCTCGAACGCTTGGAGGCTGAGGGTGTGCCGTGCGCGCCGGTGCTGACCCGCACCGAGGTGGTCAGCCATCCCCAGATCGTCGCCCAGGGCATCGTCGACGAGATCAAGCATCCGACAGCCGGACGCCTTCGCCAGTCCCGCCCCCCTGCCCGGTTCTCCGGGACGCCGACGGAACACCGCCACGGCGGGCCCGAGCTTGGCCAGCACGGCGGCGAGGTCTTGGCCGAGGTCGGCTATAGCGACGACGATGTCGCGGCGCTACGCCGCGACGGGGTCCTCGGCCAACCGTCCGATCCGGTGGCCGCATGATCGATTTCTACTACTGGCCGACACCCAACGGCTGGAAGGTCTCGATCATGCTGGAGGAGTGCGCGCTTCCCTACCGCGTGATCCCTATCAATATCGGCAAAGGCGACCAGTTCGCGCCGGAGTTCCTGGCGATCAGCCCGAACAACCGGATGCCGGCGATCGTCGATCACGACGATGAAGACTCGCCCCTGCCGATCTTCGAGTCCGGTCCCATTTTGTTGCATCTGGCGGAGAAGACCGGACGTTTCATGCCGACCGACCGGCGCGGCCAGAAGGAGCTGCGCGAATGGTTGTTCTGGCAGGTCGGCAACCTCGGGCCGATGGCGGGCCAGCACAGTCATTTCTTCAACTATGCGCCCGACGACCAGCACTATGGCCAGAAACGTTACGCCGATGAGTATCACCGCTGCATCGGCGTATTGGAGCGCCGCCTGGAGGGTCGCGCGTACATTCTGGGCGATTACTCGATCGCCGATATGGCGAGTTTCCCCTGGATCCTGATCGCCAAGGCGATGGGCCAGCCGCTGGACGACTTTCCCAACGTCACCCGCTGGCGCCAGGCCGTGAAGGAACGCCCGGCCGTCCGCCGCGGTGTCGATCTGGGCAAGGACCAGCGCCGCAACGCGCCGCCGAGCGATGAGGAGCGCCAGATCCTGTTCAACCAGCGCGCCCATATGGCGCCGGCGAATGGCGGGAACGGGCGTTGAGCGATACCGACAAACTCGAGCTTCTGGCGCGCATTGCCGACGCGCTCGATCGCCTGGCGCCGCCACCTCCGGCCGCGATCGACCTCAACCAGGCCGATGCGTTCGTGTGGGACGCCGAAAGCGCCGACCTTAAACCGGTCGCCAAGGTCAATGCCGTGCCCCTGGATCTGCTCAAGGGCATCGATCTGGTGCGCGACATCCTGCACGGCAACACCAGCCGGTTCGCGCGCGGCCTCAGCGCCAACAACGCGTTGCTCTGGGGTGCGCGCGGCATGGGCAAGTCCAGCCTGATCAAGGCCGTGCACGCGGCAGTCAACGCCGACAACCCCGGCTCCCTCGCGCTCATCGAAATCCACCGCGAGGACATCGCCGGCCTGCCCCGTCTTCTCGACCGGCTGCGCGCGGCCGATCGACGCGCCATCCTGTTCTGCGACGACCTGTCGTTCGAAACCGACGACACGACCTTCAAGTCGTTGAAGGCGGTCCTGGAGGGCGGCATCGAGGGCCGGCCTGAGAGCGTCATCTTCTACGCCACGTCGAACCGGCGCCATCTGATGCCCCGCGACATGATGGAAAACGAGCGCTCGACGGCGATCAACCCGGCCGAGGTGATCGAGGAAAAGGTCTCGCTATCGGACCGCTTCGGACTGTGGCTGGGCTTCCACGGCTGCGATCAGGACACCTATCTCGCCATGGTGAAGGGTTACGTCGACCACTTCGGCCTTGCCATCGGCGATGACGACCTGAAGGCGCAGGCGCTCGAATGGTCGACAACGCGCGGCGCCCGTTCCGGCCGCGTCGCCTGGCAGTTCGTTCAGGACCTGGCCGGACGGTTGGGCGATCAGAGCTAGAGCCGACCCGCGTTACCTGGAACCGGTCTCGCCCCCCATCCAGCCCTCGCATGCCGGACGAGCGTAGCGTAGATCCGGCATCCAAGGACACGTTACCCGGCCTACCGGGCGCCGTCCGTGTTCATGGGCACCGGATCAAGCCCGGTGCGCGAGGAGGATAATGACCGGCATCGATTCCGGGTCAAGCCGGGAATGCGCTAGAGCGGCTCCAGGTAGAGCAGCGGGTCGACCGCTTCGGAACCTTTTCTGATCTCGAAGTGGGTCTGCGGCCCGCCGACGCCGCCGGTGGTACCGACGCTGGCGATAACCTGGCCGCGGATGACCCGCTGGCCGCGCGCCACGCGAACGTCGGCGTTGTGGGCATAGGCGGTGACCCAGCCGTCGCCATGGCGCAGCAGGACCAGATTGCCGTAGCCGTCCAGTTCGTCGCCGACATAGGCGACCACACCGTCTTCGGCGGCAAAGACCGGGGTTCCCGCGGGCGCGCTGATGTTGATGCCGTCGTTATGCAGGCCATTGTCCTTGGGCCCGAAGGACGACAGGAGCG
>JANQGO010000397.1 GCA_028277285.1 Alphaproteobacteria bacterium
CATCATGACCGCCACCTATCTGCACATGGCCGCCGCGCTCCATCACATCCGCGAACCCAGCCAGTCGCTGTTTGCCTGGCAGGCGCTTGATGTCATCGCGGGCGGCCCGTTCCGGCAAACGAACAACGTCGTGCCGGTGCCGACAGGGCCGGGACTGGGCGTGACGCTCGACCGCGACCGACTGGCCCACGCCCACCGGCTGTTCGTCGACGACGGCCCGCTGAGCTACTACATCGACCCCGCGCTCGGCGGACGTTACCGGCGCTTGCCGCTGGCCTGACTGTCCCGATAGTCCTTCGGCGCCATGCCGGTAAGAGCTGTGCGTCAGCGGGGTGCCGTCGACTCCACGGCACCGGTGCCCTTGCTGTCTCCGGCGAAGCGTTCCTTGATCTTGCGCGGCAAGGTTTCCAGACCGGACGGCAGGAACAGCATGGCGAGGATCAGGATCGCGCCATAGAACAGCGGCCTCAGTTCGTCGACTTCGAGCTCACGCAGGATGACCTCGTTGACGACAGTCAGCGCGATCAGACCAATGATCGGTCCCCACATCGTCGCGGTACCGCCGACAATCACCCAGATCAGCACATAGACCATTTCCTCGACGTCGAAACGGTTGGGGTTGATGGTACCCAGATAATGCGCCAACAGCGCGCCGGCCAAACCGGCGAAGACCGAGGCGATGACGAAGGCCAAGGTGCGGTAGCGCCGGGTGTTGACGCCCAACGAATCCGCCAACTGGTCCTGCCAATGAACGGCGTGAAAGGTAAGGCCGATGCGCGAGTTCTCGATCCGCCACAAGAGCCACAACGACAGGCCGACGATGATCAGCGCGAAGTAATAGAACGTGACGGGCTCGAAGAACTCAAACGGAATGCCGAAGAGTTCGAACCCCGGGAACTCCGGGATCAGCTTGATGCCCTTGGGCCCGCCAAACGGCTCGCGGAAGCGTTTCCAAAGAAGCCGGATCACCTCGCCGGCGGCGAACGAGCCGATCAGGAAATAGAACGCCTTCATGCGGAAGAGCGGGAAGCTCAAGATGAACGCGACAAGGCCGGCGATCGCCGCGCCCAACAGCATGGAGATCGGCACCGGGATACCGACCTGTTTGGTCAGAATGGCCGAACCGTACGCGCCGACGCCGACGATGACCACGTGAGCAAGCGAGAACTCGCCGGTCAGTGTCAGCAGGCGATAGCTGGCGACGATCAGGATGTTGATCACCAGAAAGACCAGCAGCTCCTGCTGGGAATAGGTGACGAGATGCGGTGCTATCATCAAGGCGGCGATGCCGATCACGCCGGTGACCCACAGCCACGTCGTGCGTTGGGCGCCGCTGGTGCCCGCGATCGCGCCGCCGGCCCGGGTCAGCCCCGCCAAGAGCAGCGGCGCCAGTATCAGGAGGGCCCAGACGAGATAGCTCATGCCCGCTCCGGTTTGCCGAACAGGCCGTGGGGTCTGACGATCAGAACCGCGAACATCAGGAGCAGGCCGACAATGTCGGCAATGACGCCGTCGGCGAAGGTGGTGACGAAGGTGGCGACGAAGGCATAGAGGATCGACGCGACCACCGCGCCTTCCAAACTGCCGACACCGCCGACGATGATAACGATGAAGGCGGCGATGATGACCGAGTGGCCCATATAGGGTCCGGTCGGCACGATCGTCGCGGTCAACGCGCCGGCCGCGCCGGCCAGCGCCGCGCCCAGCACCATGGCGAGCATCGATATCTTGCCGATCGAGATGCCTTGCAGCGCGGCGGCTTCCCGGTCCTGGGCGACGGCGCGCAACGCCCAGCCAAGCTTGCTGCGCTTCAGGAACAGCCAGAGCGCGCTCAACAACACGACGGCGAAGACGATCACGACAAGGCGCTGCGCCGAAATGGTCAGGCCGTCGATGCCGAACAGCTCGATGCTGCCGTGATAGGGGCCAGGGATCGACTTCTTGCGCACGCCAAAGGCTTGCACGGCCAGCGCCTGCAGCATCAAGAGCACGCCGATCGACATAATGAGACCACCCAGCGGGTTGTCGCGCATGGGCCGGAACAGCGCGCGCTCCATGATCAGACCGATCAGCCCGACACCGACGATGGCCACGGCGACGCCCAGGAAGAACGGTAACTCGTTCTGCGAGAACACCCAGAACAGCGCATAGGCGCCGACCATGTAAAGCTCGCCATGGGCGAAGTTGACGACCTTCATAACGCCGAAGATCAGCACCAGGCCGACCGCAATCAGCGACAGGTAACTCGCCGCATAGATTGCGTTCAAGGATGTCTGAAGCAGCAGCGCGCCATCAATCATGGTGCTTCACAAATGCCCGATGCCAGGAGTTGCGGCCAATATCAACGAACCCTCCCCCGGGTGTCGCCGGAGGAGGGTTCGCCACGGTCAGTTACATGAGTTCGTGCTGTTCGACGGGATGCCCGCGTCCTAGGAACGCTGGTACCACATCTCACCCATGTCCTCGAACTTCTTGATCATGATGTCCTTATGCTGGTCCCACCACTCGGGGATGTTCTTGAACTCCACGATCACGGCCTTGCCGTTCTGGATCTGCACCACCGGCCAGTTGCCGACCAGCGCGTTGTCGATGCCGAACAGCTCCTCGCCCCACCAGTTGGCTTCGCCGAAGGCATGGGCGCCGATGCCGCCATCCTTCATACCCGCCAAGACGGCTTCCGGTTCTGTGCTGCCGGCCTTCTGGGCGCCGGACAGCCACAGATCCAGGATCGAAGCGTACTCCCACGAGACCGCGCCCCATTCGCCGGGATGCTTCTCGTTATAGGTTTTGAAGAAACCATTGGGATCGCCGAAGTTGATGCGAGGATCGTTCAGCGCGGGATCGTCGAAATCGGGGAACTGGAAGATCATGCCTTCCATGAACTCTTCCGACGTGTTGGCGATGATGTCGGCATAGAAGTCGGCCGTGCAGGAAATGATCTTGCCTTTGTAGCCCTGCTCATAGGCCTGCTTGCAAAGCTCGTTGACGAACTCCGCATAGGCGGTGTCCAGGCACAGACAGTCCGGATTGGACGCCAGCATCGACGTCACCACCGGCGCGAAGTCGGTGGTCGAGATATCGAAGAAGATCGTGTCGTTGACGGTGATGCCGTGGGCCTCGAACGCCGCCTGATAGGTCGCGACAGACGGACGGCCGATCGCGTCGTCCTGACCGCAGATGACCGTTGTCTTCACGTCGGGCATGTTCTCGGCCATCCACCACACGCCGGTGACGTTGTAGATCGGATGCACCTCCGCCGGGGCGACCAGATAGGGCGTGTCCGGCGACAGGTCCGACGGCAGCAATGTCGACACCAGCATCTTTTCGCGGTTGGCGATCGGCTGCACCGCGGGCCACGTGTCGCCGCCCAGCATCTGGATGAATTTGACGCCGTCTTCCTTGATCAGTTTGGTGGCGCCGGTCTTCGCCTTATCGGGCAGGTACTCGTTGTCGTAGGACACCATTTCGATGTTGTACATCTTGCCGCCGATTTCGACGCCGCCCATGGTGTTGTGGTCGTTGGCCCAAATCTCGCAACCGTAGAGGCCGGGCAGACCCCAGGCGGCGACGTCGCCGGTCAGCGGCGCCAGAAAACCGATCTTGATTGTCTCGTTATCCGCGTTCGCCTTGCCGGGACGACCAAGACCGGTCAGCGCCGAAGCGCCGACGGCGGCCGACGTGCCCAGGAAGTGACGGCGGTTCAAATGTCTCATGGCCATTGTTACGTGTCTCCCCAGAATTCATGAAGCCAAGCACCCGCATTATAGGCAGGAGAATGATTGGTTGGCGATTCCGACTTCACAACCGTCCGGGGACAAGGCGGGCCCAACCAATTTGACGCGGCGACTCCGGCAAGGCTGCCTCGATGCATCGATCGAATCCGACGATAGGTACACCGTAGAGCGGCAAGGCGCGTCGATCGCGGCGCCGACGTGGCCACGGGCATGCCAACTGTATGATTCGCAAGGCGTTCGAATTGGGCCTCGCAGATACAGAATTGGTATGGAATTGGTCCGACCGCTTTCACCACGGCGCGTTGGTTGCGCGTGTCGTCGATGCGGTGCTATGCAGAGAGCAAGGCCTTGTCGAGCGAGGCCATAAGGGTGGTTGCCACGAACATCGGGGTGGGACAAATGAGCGATACCAAAATGTGGGGCTCGGAGGAATTCCAGGGCCTCGGCTACGAATTCGATCCGCAGTTTCTGTTCGACGACGAACAGAAGGAACTTCAGGAAAAGATCATCGCGCTTAGCGCGTCGACACTGCGCGAAAACGCCGTCGAATCCGATCAGGGTTTTGTTTTCCCGCGCAAGAACTTCGAGGCCCTTGCCTCGCTCGGTGTGCTCGGCCTGACGGTGCCGAAAGAGCTGGGCGGCATGGGTCAGAACCATGTCACCATGGCGATGGTGTGCGAGGCTGTCGCCCGCTACGGCTGTCCGTCGACGGCCATGTGCTTGACCATGCACTACGGCGCCGTCGCCGCGGCGGCACTGCGTCATCACGACAACGACACGCTGCGCGATATCCTGAGCCGCGTCGACAAAGACGTCATGATCGGCACGCTGTCTTATTCGGATCCCGAGACCGGCTCGCACTTCTGGTATCCCGTCTCGTCGAATGCCGAGAAGACGGAGAACGGCTGGAAGGTCTTGAAGAAAGCCTCCTGGTGCACCTCCGGCGGCTTCGCCGACTGGTACATCATGCAGACGACCAGCCCGGACTTTAACGGCGACTATTCGGATCTCTCGGTCTTCCTGTGCATGGCAGACGAGGTCAAGGCCGAGCCGGCGAAGTGGGACGGCATGGGCCTGCGCGGCAACCAGTCGGGCACGCTTCTGGTCGACAATCTGGAAATCCCGGCCGACCGCATGGTCGGGCCGCGCGGCGACGGCGCGGCGTCGAACGACGAGTCGGTCGACCCGTTCTTCCTGATCAATTCGTCATGCGCCTGGAACGGCATTTCCATGGCCATGATCGATCTGGCCAAACAGCACACGACCCGCAAGAAGCACGTCGACGTGGGCTTGCGCGTCTGCGACTACCCGACCATTCAGGACTATGTTGGCGAGGCGATCATCAGCACCAATGCCAGCCGCATGTTCGTCTACAGCATGGCCCGCGCGCTGGACGATGTGACCAACAATTGCGATTGGTCGATCCATAAGGACATCGCCGCCCTGCCGCGCTCGGAACTGCTGCCCTGGATGTGGCAGATCAAGTTCCAGGCGGCCAAGAACGTGCACGAGGTCTCCGACAAGATGCTGCATGCCTGCGGCGGTTCGGCCTACAAGGCCTCGCTTGGCATGGAGCGTCTGCTGCGCGACGGCAAGGCCGGCTGGGTCATGGGCCCGACCAACGAGGTGCTGCGCCAGTTTGTCGGCAAATACGCGTTGCTCGGCTTCGACTCGCTGGACTACTGGAACCAGGCGATCAACGAACGCGCCATCGACAACGAAGTCAAGAAGATGGACGCCGGTCAGAAGAAGGCGCTGGCCGAACGCCTGATGAGCGAAGCGGGCGCCGAGGCCGCCGAGTAACAAAGGCACGACCAGCCCATAAAGAAACGGGCCGGCGCCTCATCCAGGCGCCGGCCCTTTTTTTACTTAAACGAGAGGCGACAACCTACGAGTCGTCTTCCGCCTGCTCCTGGATCCACTCGCCGGAATCCTCGACATCCTTACCGGCGCCCTCGACCGTGTTGCAAGCGGTGATGCCAAGCGCAAAACCGATGATCGCCAACAGCGACAGAATACCTTTCATGCCTTTTCCTCCTTGATGAATAGGGTGATGCATTATGACCGCGGCCGTTCCTTTTTGGGATCATAGAATGGGAAGGGCACGACGGTTGCCGGAATGCGTTTTTGATGGCCGTCGAGTTTACCGACCTCGACCTCGGTGCCGGGTTCGGCATGCGCCACGTCCAACCGGGCGAGCGCGATGTTCTTCTTCAAAACAGGCGATTTCATGCCGGAGGTGACCACGCCGATCTGCGGGCGGCCGATGTGGACGCAGTCACCATGGCCGGCGGCCTCGCCGCCTTCAAGCTCCAGACCCACCAGCTTCTTCTGCGGGTTCTCCTTGCGCCGGACGAGCGCATCGCGGCCGATGAAGTCTTCGCCATGTTTGAGCGCGACCGTGAACCCGATGCCCGCTTCGAACGGATCGGTCTGATCGTCGAACTCGTAGCCGGCGAAGATCAGGCCGGCTTCGATGCGCAGCATATCGAGGGCGTCGAGACCGAGCGGCGTCAGGCCATGGGGTTCGCCCGCCTGCCACACGGCATCCCAGACCTCCGCCCCGTGTTTGGGATGGCACCAGACCTCATAGCCCAATTCGCCGGTATAGCCGGTGCGCGACACGACGACCGGCACGCCGTTGTGGCCACCGATCCGACCGATGGTGAAGCGGAACCACGCGACCTCGTCGATCGACGGCTGCGTCGGCGGCGTCCAGATGACGTCGCGCAAGAGATCGCGGCTCTTCGGTCCCTGGACCGCGAAGTTGTGGAGCTGGTCGGTCGACGACTTGACCCAGGCGCGCAGGCCCCACTCGGCGGCCTTCTCGCGCAGCCACGTGCCGCCGTAGTCGCTGCCGCCGACCCAGCGGAAGTTGGTGTCGGACATGCGGAACAGCGTGCCGTCGTCGATCATGCCGCCGTGTTCGTAACACATAGCCGAATAGACGACCTCGCCTTCGGCCAGTTTCCTGACATTGCGCGTCAGGGTGCGCTGCATCAATTCCTCGGCATCGGGACCGGTCACCTCGAACTTGCGCAACGGGCTCAGGTCCAGAACCACGACGCCTTCGCGGCAGGCCCAGTATTCGTCGACCTTGCCGTGGTTGTTGTAGTGGGTCGGCAGCCAATAGCCGTTGTATTCGGTGATGTTGCGGGTCAGTTCGGAGGTGCGCGCGTGGAACGCGGTTTCCTTGGTCATCTCGGGTTCGGCGTCGGGCGTCATGCGGAAGGCGATCGCTTTCTTGAAAACGTTTTCGGGGGCGTAGACCCGGACCATGATGTCGGTCGGGTTCCAGCCGTTGGCGGCGGAGATGTCGTCGGGACAGGCCGAAGCGACACAGACCATGTCTTCCAGCGCGCGCACGATGACATGATCGCCGGGCCTGGACCACGGATCGTCCAGATAGAGCTGATGGTTGTCGTCGATATTGGTGTTGTAGAAGAAGTTGATCGCCTGCCAGCCGCCGCGCGGCGCGATGCCGTAAGGCGCCAGCGCGTTGTTGAAGTTCTCCGAGCAGTTGACGTGGCCGGGGTAGCCGACATCGTCGTAGTACTTCGCCGTGCAGGCAAAGCCGAACGTGTCGTGCCGCCCGACCATGTCCTGGATCAGCTCCACTTTCGGTTCCAGATCGGTGTCGTAGAACTTCGAGAAGAGGCCGGGTCCGGGATAGATGGCGCCCATCAAGGTCCGTGTCGCCGTCGGGTCGATGTCCCGCTCGATGCCCTTGTCGAGCTGGCGCGTCGCGAAGGCCTGAAAGTCCGAGCACTCGCGCCCTTCGATATCCATGATCTGAATGAACTCGCCCTCGCGCACCTCGAAGGCATGCGCGGTGCCGGCCAGGATGCGATGCTCGTGCCGCACATCGGCAAGCGGATCGGGCAAGGTGGCCTCGGCCGCCCGTTTGGGATCGGCCCGCTCGATCATCAGCTCAAGCGCCGTCGCGGGATCATGCGCATCGACCGCCATGTCCTCGCCCGGCGCCGCGACAATAAGAACGCCGTCGCCCTCGACCGCGAACGCAACCCTTTCGAAGGCCGGTGTGTCCGGGCCGAAACAGTGAATGGCGTGTTCGAACGCGATGTCGAGACCGCGCTTTTCCAGTGCCGCCTGCAGGTCGGCACCGTTATCGCCGCCGGCCTTGATCATCTGCCGCAGACCGTATCCGGGGCCATCGTCTTCGGCGCCCAGCAGACCCGGCACCTCGTGGCCGTCGGCTGTCACGGCGACGATCTCGCAAGCCTGGCGGCCTTCGGGATCCATGATGTGGATTTGATCGCCGGCGAACACCGGCACCGTCACCGAGCCGCCCCCGGCGACACGGTATTGTTCCTGTCCCGGCTTCGAACGGGCCAGACCCGGCAACAGAAGTCGCGGCCGGACTGGGCTGGTCTGGGTTTCGGCCAAGGCCATCGTCGTCATCCAGCAGTTGATTGTCCGGGGGTCGCGTCCGTGAGCTTACTGCGCCCGACCGCTCCGCCGCAACCGACGGAGGACCATGCTGGAGAGGTGAGGCGCCGCGATTGGGTCCGATCCACCGGCAGGGTCAAATCGGCATTTGATGTCACCCTCATGGATTGCAACTGCAAGTTATTCTCACTACATACTGAACGATCTTCCGGCGTTGGCCGGGGTCATGGAGACCCTTCGCTACCCACCCCATGCAGAGCCCGGATCCTCCCGGGGATTCGCTCGCCAAAGGAGAACGACATGCTGGACGCACGCCAATTCTACATCAACGGCGCCTGGGTGGCGCCGGTCGAAGGCGAAGAACTGACCGTCTTGAACCCGTCGACCGAGGAACCGTTCGCGACCATATCGCTGGGCGGCCAGGCCGATACGAACCGGGCCGTCGCCGCGGCCAAGGCGGCCCTGCCTACTTGGGCGCAAAGTCCCAAGGACGAGCGGGTGGCGGCCCTGGAGCGGCTGTTCGCGGCCTACAAGGGACGCGCCGAGGAGATGGCCCAGGCGATCAGTCAGGAAATGGGCGCGCCGATCGCGCTGGCGCGCACCGCCCAGGTCGGCGCCGGGATCGGCCACATGAAAGACGCGATCGAGACGCTGAAGAGCTTCCAGTTCGACCGCATGCTGGGCGATCACGCGCCGGGCGATCGCATCCTGATGGAGCCGATCGGCGTCTGCGCGCTGATCACGCCATGGAACTGGCCGATGAACCAGGTGGTGCTGAAGGTCGCGCCGGCGCTTGCCGCCGGCTGCACGGTCGTCTTGAAGCCGTCCGAGGTCGCGCCGCTCTCGTCCTACCTGTTTGCCGAGATGGTCGATGCCGCGGACATTCCTGCCGGCGTCTTCAACCTGGTCAACGGCGACGGCCCGGGCGTGGGCACGCAGCTTTCCGTCCATCCCGATGTCGACATGGTGAGCTTTACGGGCTCGACCCGCGCCGGGCGCGCGATCACCAAGAACGCCGCCGACACGATCAAGCGGGTGACCCTGGAATTGGGCGGCAAGGGCGCCAACATCATCTTCGCCGATGCGGACGAGAAGGCCGTGACCCGCGGCGTGCGCCATTGCTTCAACAATTCCGGCCAGTCCTGCAATGCGCCCACCCGGATGCTGGTGGAACGCTCGCTCTACGATCAGGCGGTCGAAACGGCACGATCGGTTG
>JANQGO010000410.1 GCA_028277285.1 Alphaproteobacteria bacterium
GGGCGGCGGCGATGGCGCACGTCTGAAAGCGATCGCCTTCCGCGCCGCCGGCACGCCGCTCGGTCAGACCTTGATGAATGCGGGCGGCGCGCCGCTGCATGTTGCCGGCCATTTGCGGGCCGACCGCTGGCAGGGTCGGGAAGGCGCGCAATTGGTCGTCGAGGACGTGGCGCCCGCCAAGAGCTGATTGCTTTTGGCGTTTAACGCTTAGCTGGCATCACCGGCCCACTCCCCCGCGGAGCACAGACTAAACCCGCCGGATCGCGCCCAGTTCCTTGATCACGGCTTCGGCGATGCGGTCGGCGACGATGGTCATCAGCTTCGCGCCGGACTTCGCGTTGGCGCCGTCGACCGGCGCCAGGACGCCCGTTTCGTTCGCCCAGCTCATATCGGGCGGGAAGATGTCATAGGGCGGAAACGCGGGAAACTCGTGCTGGGGCAGGCGGTCCATATGGACGAGATCGGGCTGGGCCGAGAGCATGATGGAGGTTTCCAGGAGCGCGCCGTGTTCGTATTCGATGGCCCCCGGCGGGCGCTCGAAACAGGCTTTCAGCACATCATCGTCGGTCAGTTCCCACCACGCCGTGCTCAGCATGCGCAGCTCGCCTTCGGGCAAACCGGCTTCGCGGATCGCGCGGTGGCAGGCCTCGGTGATGAACCAGGTGTTCTCGTAGTGCCCGTTGATCAGGGCGACGCGCCGCACACCCTTTTCCATCAGGTCGACCAGAATTTCGGCCGCCAGCGCCGAAAGCGTGTCGGCGGTCAGCCCGATATTGCCGGTGCGATGATGGCCGCCGCCGGTGCGCATCTGCGACTTGTAGCCCCAGTGAATTACCGGCGCGATGACCGCGTCGACCCGTTCGGCGACGAGCTCGCAGGTATGGACCGCGATGATGGTGTCGGTCGCCAGGGGAAGATGTTTGCCGTGGCCTTCGTTGGCGCCGATCGGCAGCAGAACGATGGCGCCTTGCTCGAAACGCTCACCGACTTCCTGCCATGTCATCTGGGGGATGTGGTGTCGGGACATGATAAACCTATTGTGCCTGGAGCCACAGGGAGTGCGACCAGCCCTGTTGCGGCGCCTCAGCCAGGACGCCGCCTTCTTCCAGGCGGTCGATGGTCACCTCGTATGTCTCGGGCATCAGCAGACCCAGAAAGTCGTCGGTCGGTCCGATCAGGCGGCCGACTTCGGTGATCATATAGAGCTGATGATCGCGCGAGGCCGTGGGGTCCTCCATCGCCTGCAGGACCAGTTGAACGGCCGTGTCGCGCCGGGCAAGCGCCATGCGCCAACCTTTCAGGGACGCGCGCAGGAAACGGACGATCTGGTCGACCTTTTCGGGATCGCTCAGCACTGCCTGGGTGACGTAGAGGCCGTCCTGCAATGTCGCGACGCCCAGCTCCTCGAAGTCGAAGATGATCATGTTGTTGGCGTTGAAACCGCGTTCATCGAGCAGGCCGAGCTCGTTATAGGTCTGGGCGGCGATGCAGTCGGCGGTGCCGTCGATGATGTCGCTGACACCGGCCGCGCGGTCGATCAGGGTGATGCCGTCGTCCGATCCGTCGACCGGAATGCCGAGCGTGTTGAACCAGGCGAGGACGGCGTGTTCATTACCCCCCTTGGTGATCGCCACGGTCTTGCCGCGCAGGTCCTCCGGCGTTTCGACGCCGGCGGCATCGCGGCAGGCGACCGTCTGACCGGAGAACTGGAAGAACTGCGCAATGTTGACCAGGGACGCGCCCCGTTCGCTGGCGTGCAGGACCGGCGGCAGCCAGTCGATCGCGACGTCCGCCGACCCGTTTGCCAGCGCATCGAGCGGGTCGATGTCCGGGCCGCCCGGCAGGATGGTGACGTCGAGGCCTTCGTCCGCATAGAACCCGTTCGCCTGGGCGACGTAGTAACCGGCGAACTGCGCCTGGGGCAGCCACTTGATCTGCAGCGTGAAGGGCTCGAGCGGCAATGGCTCCGCTTCCTCCGCTTCTGCCGCCTCCTGTTCCGCAGCGCCCTCAAGCTGCTGAACCTGGCCCTCGACCGTGGATTCGCCGGATTCCTCATCCTCTTGGGCAAACGCCGGCCAGGCCAGAACCAGACACCACACAAGCACCAGATAACGCATCGTCAACAATTCCAATCGCTCAACGGGCCCAACCGCTCAATGTGGTTCGGTACCGCACCAGTCGGCCATGAACAAGGCCACCGACTTGGTCACGCGCAGCAGCGAGTTCAGCTCAACCCGTTCGTCGAAGCCGTGGATGCGTTCGCTGATCGGGCCATAGACCAGGGCAGGTGTGTCGTCGTAGAGCACGGAGACCCGCGCGTCGAGATAGGCCGGCGTGACGCCGGAGGCAAGGTCCTGTTGGAAAACGGTGCTGTGCACCCGGCGCAGGCAGGCCTCGGCCTCGCTGCCTTCCTCCAACACATACCCCTCGGCCGTAAAGCCGTTATAGGTGATCGTCGGCGGGTGGTTGGAGAGATAGGGATGGTCGCGCGTGGCGCCGGTGATGGCGGTCTCGATCGCGCGCTGGGCGTCCTTCACCGGCGTGCCGGGAT
>JANQGO010000448.1 GCA_028277285.1 Alphaproteobacteria bacterium
ATGTCGACAAGCCGGCGCCCGACGTGCCGGAACAGGCCGCCAGGATCGCCAACGAGACCGCCGACCTGCTCGGCCTGGCCACGACCGACCTTGGCGACCGGGTCCGCGTGGTCGGCGGGTACGGCGGTGACGGCTACGGCGAGCCGAGCGACGCCATGATCGAGGCTGTGCGACTGGCCGCGCAGCTTGAGGGACTTCTGCTTGACCCAGTCTACACGGGCAAGGCGATGGCGGGTCTCATCGATCTCATTCGGCGCAAGGAGATCTCATCGGACAGGGATGTTGTCTTTGTTCACACCGGTGGTGTGCCCGGCTTGTTCGCCTATCCGTCCTTGTTTTCTGGACCGATGAACGGGAACGGCCCTTCTACGGTGCGTTGAGACCCCCGCGCCATGCATGGCCGGTCTTCCAACTGAGCGGGACTGGCGGCCGACCGGCGATGCCACATGCATAGGGACAACATCAACCCGCGAAAGGAGACGTAAGATGTTCGGAGGATTGATGAACGAGACCATCTTGTCGCTGATGCACGATCGCGACGAAACCGGCAAGCGCCGCGTCAAGCAGGCCGAGACGGCCAAGACGCCGAAGCCGGAGCGGTCAAGGACCTCGGAGCGATAAGGCATAGCGCACAAGCTCGCTCCAGAAGCTTCGGCAGGTGCCGCCGGATGAACCGGTGAGCCCTGCCGAAGCCATTATCGAGGACCGCGCGTGACCAGCGCGGCGTCTTCGAACGCCACCAAACCCAGACGCCCGCCGTTATCGGGCACGCAGGATGTGTAGCCGAGCAGGGCCTGGGCGCGCTGAGGCGCGTACCGGACTGCGCGACCTCATCTGGGACTGGCGCCCATGCCGAAAAGTGCCCAGACGCCTTGAAACATCGGCGGCAACGGCTTAAGGCGTGCGCGCAACGTGTTGTGAGTTCCCGAAGCGGAGCCGGCCCATGGAGGACATGTGCGAATAAGCGTCGAAGTATCGCCCGGCGAACTGCTGGACAAACTGACAATCCTTGAGATCAAGGAGCAGCGGATCAAGGATCCGGCCAAGCTTGAGAACATCCGGCGTGAAAAGGAAACGCTCGAAATGTCGGCGTCGCGCCATATCGATGCTTCTGCGGCGATCGACGAAGACAAGCGCGCCTTGAAGGCGGTCAATGAGCGGCTTTGGGAGATCGAGGACGAGATCCGCGAACACGAGCGCGCGCAGACGTTCGATGCCCGCTTTGTCGAACTGGCCCGATCGGTCTATGTCGAGAACGACCAGAGGGCGGCGCTGAAGAAACAGATCAACGAGCATCTCGGCTCGGACATCGCCGAAGAAAAGTCCTACGCCGCGTACTGATCCCGGCAGTTACGCTGCGGCTTCGCCATCATGGCCATTCTGTTCATCACCTCGACATATATTGGCGATGCCATTCTTTCGTCGGGCGTGCTGAGACGTTTGCTTGACGACTATCCCGATGATCCCGTGACCATCGCCTGCGGTGCGCCCGCCGCGAAGGTGTTCGAGGTGGCGCCACGGCTGGCGCGCATCCATGTCATTCGCAAACGGCGCCATTCGCTGCATTGGTTCGACCTGTGGCGCGAAGCCGCCGGGCAGCGCTGGCGCATTGTCGTCGACCTACGGCGCACGGCCATGCCCTATGTGTTGCGGGCCGGGGAACGGCGCGTTCTGCCGAAGAGCTCGGCGCCGGTTCACCGCGTGGTCATGAACGCGTCGGTCCTGGGATCGCCGCCGCTGGATCCCCATGTTTGGACCCACGACGCGCATGAAGAGCGTGCCCGCGACCTGGTTGGCGACGGCCGCGATATCGTTGCCATGGCGCCCGGCGCTTCCTGGCCGGGCAAGGTTTGGCCGGTGGAGAACTTCGTCGAACTGGCCAACCGGCTTTTGAAACCGGGCAGCGCGCTGTCGGGATCGCGCCTGTTTCTGGTCGGCGCGGAACAGGAGCGCGCGACGGCGCAGCCGATTTTTGACGGCCTGCCGGCGCATCGGCTGATCGATGGCATGGGTGTCGACGTCCTGTCTACGGCTGCCGCGCTGCGCCGCTGCCGGCTGTTTGTCGGCAACGATTCCGCCATGATGCATCTGGCGGCGGCGACCGGCCGGCCGACCGTTGGCCTGTTCGGCCCGACCAACGACGTCCACTATGGGCCCTGGGGACCGAACGGTCTGGTCGTCAGGACACCGCAATCCATCCAGGAGCTGATCGGCGGTCCGGACTACGACACCCGCACGACCGGCACGATGATGAGCGGGCTGACGCCCCAGATGGTCGAAACCGCCATCCACGACCGCTGGGGCGACGGTCTAGCCCTCTAGCCCGGCCGCTTTGGTGCCGCGCGTGACCAGCGCGGCGTCTTCGAATTCCACCAGACCCAGGCGCCCGCCGTTATCGGGCACATAGGATGTGTAGCCCAAGAGCGCTTGTGCGCGTTCCGGCAAGCGCCGGGCGATCTCGATCGGCACGGCCATGTTGTGGTTTTCTTCAGGCCTCAGCCAGCCCACCACATAGCTCACATGAAGACCCCAGCGCCATGTGTCCGCCGTCCGGTTGGCGCCCGCGCCGTGTTTGACCTTGCCGGAATAGAGCAGGACCGACCCGGCCGGCATGACCGCTTGAACCGCGTCGCCGTCATCGGCGTCGCGGTCGCCGTCCGTCCATTGGTGGCTGCCCGGCACCACGCGGGTCGCGCCGACCTCCGCCGAGAAGTCCGACAGCGCCCACATGGAACTCACCGTCACGTCGGGCCCCGGCCACGGCTGATAGGGCCAGTTGCCCTCGTCCCGATGCAGCCGCTGCGCCGGTTCGCCCGGGCCGACGATCATCAACTGGCCGGTGTTGAGCCAGTAGTCGCGGCACGCCGGCAACAAGAAGCGGTCGGCGAAGGCCAGCAGCAGGGGATGCAGCATCAGGTCGACGAACGCGGGCGAGCGGCGGGCCAGCGAGCAGATGCGTTTGGTGTTGGCGCCGTGAAAACCCTCGATCCGATCGGAGCCCGACCGGCTTCCCGGCTCGGCGTCGTTGATCGAACTGGCCAATTCATCGCGTAGCGCCTGAAGGAAACCGCGGTTCAACACGCCCTCGACAATGGCGCCGCCGTCCCGGGCGACCGCGTCAAAGATCCAGTCGTTCTGGGCACCTGGATCAAATCGTTTCATGTCTGTCATCGCGTGCACTCGTCTGAGCTATGGCCCTAAGATAAGGCAACAACGAAGGGAGTGGCGAGATCATGATGCTGACACCGACCGAGCTGGAGCGCATGACGATCTTCGTCGCCGCCGAGATGGCGCGCCGGCGCAAGGAAAGGGGCCTGAAGCTCAACCATCCGGAGGCCCACGCCTTGATCGCAGACGCCTTGCTGGAGGGCGCGCGCGAGGGCCGCACGGTCAAAGACCTCATGGGCTGGGGCGCGACGCTGCTGACGACCGACGACGTGCTGCCCGGCGTCACCCGCCTTCTGCCCGTCATCATGGTCGAAGGGCTGTTCCCCGACGGCGCCAAGCTGATCACCGTACACGACCCCATTCGCCCGGGTGATCAGCCGCTTGCCGACGGGAACGATGCGCGCGCGGGCGAGGTGATGACGCCCGACGGCGACATCGAACTCAACGCCGGACGCGACAAGGCGACAGTCAGCGTGCTGAACACCGGCGACCGGCCGGTGCAGGTCGGCAGCCACTTCCATTTCTTCGAGGTCAATCCGGCGCTGTCGTTCGATCGCGAAGCCGCCTTCGGCATGCGCCTGGACATTCCGTCCGGCACGGCGCAACGATTCGAACCCGGCCAGTCGCGCGACGTCGATCTTGTCGCGATCGGCGGCGACGGCCTGGTCTCCGGTTTCAACAACCTGACCAACGGGTCGGTCCACGACCCCGACACGCGCGCCGCCGCTCTGGAGCGCGCGCGCGACCGCGGCTTCAACGGGGCCTAGGGCGATGGCGGTGATGAAACGGGCGGCCTATGCCGCCATGTACGGGCCGACCAAGGGCGACCGCGTGCGGCTGGCCAATACGTCGCTGGTCGCCGAGGTCGAGCATGACCACGGCGTGCCCGGCGAGGAGCTGACCACCGGCGGCGGCAAGTCGTTCCGCGACGCCATGGGGTTTCAGGCGAGCCGCAGCCACGCCGACGGCGCCCTGGACCTGGTCGTCCACAATGTCCTGGTCATCGATCCGATCCTGGGCATCGTCAAAGGCGATCTGGGCGTGCGCGAAGGGCGCATCGTCGGTCTCGGCAAGGCGGGTAATCCGGCGGTCATGGATGGCGTCCACCCCGATCTGGCGTGCGGTCCGGCGACCCTGGTCGCCCATGGCGACGGCATGATCGCCACACCCGGCGGCATCGACGTGCATGTGCATCACAAGAGCCCGGCGTTGATCCGCCACGCGCTGTCGGCCGGCCTGACGACCATGATCGGCGGCGGTCACGGCATCCTGTTCGGTGTCGATTCCGGCGGCGACTGGACGACCGGCAAGATGCTGAAGGCCAGCGACGCCATGCCGATGAACTTCGGGTTCCTGACGCGCGGCAGCTGCCACGATCCCGACGGCATTCGCGCGCACATCGCCGGCGGCGCCATCGGCGTCAAGATCCACGAGGACTATGGCGCCATGCCGGCGACCATCGACTGCTGCCTTTCGGTCGCCGACGACATGGACTTTCAGGTCCAGATCCACACGGACACGCTGAACGAGGCGGGCTTCTACGAAAGCACCATGGCGGCGATCGGCGGGCGCGCCATTCACATGTACCACACCGAAGGTGCGGGCGGCGGTCATGCGCCCGATATCATCCGCTGCAACGGCGAGGCGAACTGCCTGCCGTCGTCGACCAATCCGACCAACCCGTTCACGCTGAACACGTTCGACGAACACCTCGACATGACGATGACGGTGCATCACCTGAGCCCGCACGTGCCGGAGGACGTCGCGTTTGCCGAAAGCCGGATCCGCGCGCAGACGATCGCCGCGGAGGATATCCTTCACGACATCGGCGCGATCTCCATGTTCGGCTCCGACAGCCAGGGCATGGGACGCATCAACGAAGTCGTCGCGCGCTGCTGGCAGCTGGCGAGCAAGATGCGCGATCAGCGTGGCGCCCTGGCGGACGAACCGACCGATGGCGCCGACAACCGGCGCATCCTGCGTTACCTCGCCAAGTACTCGATCAACGCGGCCCGGGTGTTCGGCATCGACCGCCATGTCGGCTCGCTCGAGACCGGCAAGCTCGCCGACATCGTCCTCTGGAAGCCGGCCTTCTTCGGCATCAAGCCGAGTATCGTGATCAAGGGCGGCTTCACGGCCTGGGCGGCGATGGGCGATTCAGCCGCCAGCATTGCCGCCGCCGACCCCGTCATCCTGCGTGAGCAATGGGGTGCCCACGGTATGGCGCCGCAGGCGATTTCGGCGACCTTCGTTCATCCCAGCGCCATTGACGGCGATCTGGCGGGCAGGCTGGACCTCGGCCGCATGCTGCTGCCGCTCGCCGGCACGCGGAAATTGTCCAAGGCATCGATGCATCTGAACGACGCGCTGCCGGAGATATCGGTCGACAACCAGACCTTCGACGTCACGGTCGATGGCGAACGGGCCTGGTGCGATCCGGTCGACCGATTGGCGCTCGCCCAGCTCTACATGCTCAGATGATGACCGGAATCTGTTCGGATGATCGTGCCGCCTAACCCGGCCGATCGTCGGGGACGATGATCGCGCCACACTAAACTGGCGAAATTACGGTCGTTTTCGGGCCAGAAACCGGCGCTCGGCTCAATCCTAATTGTTTTGGCAATGCCTTTCGTTTTCCCGATGATCCGCTAGACTTCGCGCGGAGCGGCGGGAGACCGGCGACAACAAGAGGCGCTCGGCGCCGCCAATTGCGTGACTGGGAGATGAGAATGACAAAACAACTAGACTGGTACCTTGAGCAGGCGAAGGCCGGCAAAATGTCGCGACGCGAGTTTGTCGGACGCGCCGGTGCCCTGGGTGTAACGGCGGCGGCCGCCACAACCATGTTGTCGACGGCCGGTGCCGCGGCCGAGCCCCAAAAGGGCGGCACGGCCGTTGTCGCGCCGGAGTATGCCGGCGCCGAAGAGACCTTCGACCCGACCAAGATGACCAACTCGACGGACATCCAGCGCTCCTATCAGGTCTATAACCGCATCACCAATCTGGACCGCGACTTGAACGTGGTGCCGAACCTGGCGACCGAGTGGGAATCCTCCGACGAAGCCAAGGTCTGGACCTTCAAGCTGCGCGAAGGCGTCGAGTTCCACGACGGCAAGCCGTTCACGGCGGCCGATGCGATCTATTCGCTGAACGAGCACATCAAGGAAGGCTCGGAATCGCCGTCCAAGCCGCTGCTGTCGCCGATCGTCGACATGAAGGCCGATGGCGACCACGTGCTCGTCATTACGCTCAACTCCGGCAACGCTGACTTCCCTGTGCTGCTGGGCCATGACTATCACACCTCGATCGTGGCCGAGGGTTGGGTCGACGGCGATCCGGTCAACGGTACCGGCCCCTACCGTCTGTCCGACTTCGAGCCGGGCCGTGAGTCCATCACGGAAAAGAACGCCAACTACTGGAACGAAGACGCCGGCCATGTCGACGCCTTCATTACCCAGGGCATCCCCGACAACGCGGCGCGGGGCAATGCGCTGCGTTCCGGCGATGTCGACATGACGCTGCGCGTCGAGCCGCGTCTGGCCAGCCTGATGGCCCAGGACGCCAACGTTAACGTGGTCTCGACCCCGTCCGGTTCGTTCTTCATCTGGGACATGATGTGCGACCGCGCGCCGACCAGTGATTTGAACGTCCGGTTGGCCCTGAAGCACTGCGTCGACCGCCAGTATCTGGTCGACAATGTCCTGCTGGGTCACGGCGTGGTCGCCAACGATTTCCCGGTCAACCCGGGTCTGCCGACCTATTGCCACGACATCCCGCAGCACGACTATGATCCCGATAAAGCGAAGTTCTATTGGGACAAGACGGGCCTGTCGTCGATTGAGCTGGCGGTGTCGAATGCCGGTCACGCCAACGCGGTCGACAGCTCGGTCATCCTGCAGGAGCAGGCCGCTCAGGCCGGCGTCGACATCACGCTCAACCGCGTGCCCGATGACGGTTACTGGAGCCACACCTGGATGCAGACGCCGTTCAACGTGTCGGGCTGGAACTCGCGCCCGACCGCGGACCTGATCTTGACCATCGCGCATGCCTGCGGCGGTTCCTGGAACGAGACGGCCTGGTGCAACGAGCGCTTCGACGAACTGCTCGTCATGGGCCGCATCGAGACCGACCCGGCCAAGCGCCTGGAGATCTATTGCGAGGCCTGCACCCTGCTGCATGACGACGGCGGTGCCTTCATTCCGTTCTTCTCCAACTACGTCGAAGGCATCAACGCCCGGGTCCAGAACTTCCACGGCAGCTCGGCGTTCGCGCTGGGCGCCGGCTGGCCTTACGAAGAAATCTGGCTCGACGAAAGCGAAGCCTGATCGAACGATCCCATCCATGGGGCCGAGGGGCCGGCGGGCGACCGCCGGCCTCTTTTTTGTGTGCTGCCCGCCCGCCCGGTCTTGCTGGATCGGCAGGGCTTGGTCATGATCAATTCTTATGACCATGCCGCATCTGGATATCCGCCACCTGCGCATGCTGGTCGCCCTTGATCGGCACAAGACGGTGACCAGCGCGGCCCGTGCGCTGGGCCTGACACAGCCGGCGCTGAGCCATCAGGTGCGCGAAGCCGAGCGCCGTGCGGGCGTGCCCTTGTTCCGTCGGGTCAACCGGCGGCTGGTGCTGACCTGGCAGGGCCAGGAGCTCCTGCAATCCGCCCGCTTGATCATGGGCGAACTGGCGCGCGCGGAGGCCGATCTCGAGCGCTACCGTGGCGGCGTGAAGGCGCTGGTGCGGCTCGGCGCACGCGCCTATTGCGGGTTCCGGTGGGTGCCGGCCTTTCTGGATGAGATCGCCGCGGACGCGCCGGAGATCGAGGTCGAGTTCCACACCGACACACTCTCGGTGCCGCTTTCGGCACTTGAAGACGGTGCGATCGATCTGGCGCTGGTGCCAGGGAATCCGCGGCGTCGCGGCGTCGAGGTGGTGCACCTGTTCGACGACGATCTGGTCGCCGTCATGGCGAAGAACCACCCGCTGGCGAGGCGGCCATGCGTGGTCGCGGCCGATCTGGCCGATCAGGTCTATGTCACCTATTCGACCGTCTTCGAGCCCGGCATGGAGCACGACCTGCTGTTTCGCCCGGCCCGCGAGCTGCCGGCGACGTACCTGCGGGCCGGTCCGCTCGACGCGATGCTGTCGGTGGTGGCGGCCGGCCGGGGCGTGACGGTGGTGAGCCGGTGGTCGGTGGCACCGGATCTCGAGCGGTGGGGCCTGACCACCCGTCCGCTGACCGAGCAGGGGCTGACCATTCCCTGGTCCGTCTGCCACCGGCGCCAGGGCATGGCGGAGACGCCCGCGGCGTTCGTCGCGGCGCGACTGGCCGCCTGGTGCGGTGGCGCAAGCGAACGCTTTATCGCGTAAATTCCATAAAAGCCATGCATGGAATTCCGGCGAAGGTTCGATTGTCGCCCGCCCGCCAACGCCGCCTAGGATAGCGTCGACAGGCAGGAGCGAGAGTCTGATGGCGCGACGTGACAAGACGGCATCGTCGGCTGGCCGGCGCAAACGCGGTGGCGGCGGCAAACCGGCGCGCCTGCCGCAACTTGACTGGCAGACCGTCCGCAATCCCTATCCGCCGTTCGAGCTGGCCAGCGCCGACGAGATCGAGGCGGTCCACGATGCCTCGTTGGAGGTGCTGCAGGAGATCGGCATCAACTTCCTGCTGGATGAAGCCCGCGACATCTTGAAGGCGGCCGGCGCCGACGTTGACGCCGACAGCACGCGGGTTCGCTTCGACCGCGCCATGGTGGAAGAGATGGTCGCCAAGGCGCCGGCAGAGTTCACGCTTCATGCCCGCAATCCCGATCGCCACCGCATCTTCGGCGGCAATTCCATCAACTTCCTGCCGGTTGCCGGCAATCCGAACATTTCCGATATCGAGGGCGGCCGGCGCAGCGGTAATCTGGCCGATTACCGCGACCTGCTGAAACTAGCCCAGGTAATCAACGCGATCCACGGCTGCACGCCGATGCTGGAGCCGATCGATGTCGAGCCCAACATCCGCTATCTCGATATCGTCGGCGAGCAGCTTCTGATCACCGACAAGATCGCCTTCGGCTACGCGCTCGGCCGGCGCAAGATCCTGGACGCGCTGGAGATGGTCAGGATCGCGCGCGGCATCGACGAGGCGACGCTGCTCACCGAGCCCAGCATGTGGACGGTGGTGAACGCCAACTCGCCCCTGCAGCTCGATATCCCCATGCTGATCGGCATGATCGAAATGGCCCGTCGCAACCAGCCGGTGGTGGTGACACCGTTCACCCTGGCCGGCGCCATGGCGCCGGTCTCCATCGCCGGCGCCTTGACCCAGCAGAATGCCGAGGCGCTGGCCGGCATCACCTTCATACAGATCGTCAACCCGGGCGCGCCGGTGATCTATGGCGGCTTTACCAGCAATGTCGACATGCGTTCGGGCGCGCCCGCCTTCGGCACGCCGGAATACGTCAAGGCCGCGCTGATCGGTGGTCAGTTGGCGCGCCGCTACCGGCTGCCCTACCGCTCGTCCAACGTCAATGCGTCGAACTGGCCGGATGCGCAGGCGACCTACGAGGGCGCCATGTCGTTATGGGCGACCGTCCTGGCGCACACCAACATGCTGTTGCACAGCTTCGGCTGGCTGGAGGGCGGCCTGCGCGCGTCGTTCGAGAAGATCGTGATCGATCTGGAGATGGTCCAGACCATGATGAAGGCGCTGGAGCCGGTGGATTTCTCGCGCGACGAACTGGGCCTCGACGCCATGCGGGAAGTTGGGCCCGGCGGCCACTATTTCGGCGCCCAGCACACCCTGGCGCGCTATGAGAACGCATTTTATCAGCCGATCCTGTCGGACTGGCGCAACTGGGAGACCTGGCACCAGGACGGCGCGGTCGACGCCACCCGGCGCGCCCACCGCATCTGGAAACAGCTTCTGGATGAATACGAGGAGCCGCCGATGGATCCGGCGATCCGCGAGGAGCTGACCGGCTTTATCGCCCGGCGCAAGGAAGAAGGCGGCGCCACCGCGGACGATTAGAGCGTTGGGACCTAGCGCTTTCGCTGCTCACGTAGAATCGATGCCGGTCCCTTACCGCCTCGCGCGCCGGGCTTGACCCGGCGCCCATGAACACGGGCCCATCAATACAGGGCGCCTGGTATGCCGGGTCATGTGTGCTTGGATGCCGGATCTGCGCTGCGCTTGTCCGGCATGCGAGTACTGGATTGGTCGAGACCGGTTCCACGTAATGCTGGTCTACTCTCGTCGTCCGCGACGCCGCCAGGTTGCTGAGGCGACCGGGCAGGGCGGCTCAGCGCTTGCTGAAAACCGAGATCAGCTTGGCGATGGTGTTGTGGAAACCGCCGCCGGCCTGGCCGGCATGCAGGCGCGGCGCGGGTCGCAGGCTGGTGACGTTCACGTCGCCGCCCCAATACGGGCGCGCCGTGGCGGTGTGGGAAAAGAAACCTTTGTCAATGTAGTTGGTCATGATCTTTCTCCTGGCGCCGGAATGGGCGCTGTCGTTTGTTGACTATCAATTTGGTGATGCCGGCGGTTTTCCGCAAACGAGATGTTTTTGCGTCTTGAAATAGTTTTTCTCGTCTGAAAAGGTGCCGCCATGTCGATTTCGACTCTGCCTTTGAACGGGTTGCGCGCCTTCGAGGCGGCCGGCCGGCTGCTCAGCTTCAAGGACGCCGCCGCGGAGCTGAACGTCACGCCGGCGGCGGTCAGCCATCAGGTTCGCGCGCTGGAGGACCGCCTGGGCCACGAGCTCTTCATCCGCCATCACCGTGAGCTTGAGTTGAGCCCGGCCGGCATCCTGTTGCTGCCGGGCCTGCGCGACGGGCTTTTGATCCTCGAGCGGTCGGTGCGGCGTTTGTCGACGCTGAACAACGATATGCGGCTCGTCATCACCGCGTCGCCGACCTTTGCCGCGCGCTGGCTGTTGCCGCGCATCCAGGATTTTCAGGAGCAGCATCCGGATATCGAGGTCCACATGTCGACGACGCCGCACATCGTCGACCTGGAAGCCTACGAAGCCGATGTCAGTTTGCGCTACGGCAAGGGCGGCTATGCCGGGCTCTACGAAGAACCGTTGATGGCCGAAGGCATGACGGCGGTTTGCAGCCCGGCGCTTCTTGAGGGCGAGCATCCGTTGCGCCGGCCCGAAGACCTCATCCACCACACGCTGCTGCACGACCAGAGCTGGGGTTATGTCGGCACCGCGCCGGACTGGGACATGTGGTTGCGCGCGGTCGGCGTCACCGGCATCGATGCGTCGAAGGGGCCGGTCTTCGACATCGCGACCATGGCGCTGGCGGCGGCGGTGCTGGGCCGCGGCGTCGCCTTGACGACGCGAAGCCTGGTCGCCGACGACCTGAAGTCCGGCGCCCTGGTCGCGCCGTTCGATCTGACCGTGCCGCTGGATACCCGGGTCTATTTCGTCTGTCTGCCCGAGGCGCTCGAGCGCCCGGCGATCGCCGCCTTCCACGACTGGGTCTTCCGTATGGCCGAGGAGACCCTGCATCCGCCCGAAGACGAGCTTGCCGTCTAAACGAAGGTCGCGGGGTCTTCGCGGATGTCGCGCCGGTCCAGCAGGCGGCCGCTCGCCAGATACCAGGTGACGCCGAACTGACGGAACGCGTGGTTGGGAATGATGTCGATCGGTTCGACCGGCATGTCCGGCTCCTTGCCCAGGACGACGCGGGTCAACTGGGTGCCGAACATTGATCCCATGGCGACGCCGCGGCCGTTGAAGCCCATGCCGGCGTGCACGTTCGTGGCGAGCTTGAACAGGCGGGGCGTGTGGTCGGGCGTCACCGCGACCTGACCGCCCCAGCGATAGGACCAGCCGATGCCTTCGAGCGTCGGAAAGATCTCGAGCGCCGTCGCTTTCAGGTGCTCGACCGAGCCCGGCTCGTTCAGGTTGGTGAAGTTGCCGCGCCCGCCGATGACGAAGCGGTTGTCGCGGTCGAGTTTGAAGTAGTGGAGCGCGCGCCGGGTCTCGGCGACCGCGTGGCGCCCGGGCAGGATGGTCTCCAGCCGGGCCGCGTCCAGCGGTTCGCTGGCGGCGATGAAGGTGGTGATCGGCACCACGGTCTTGGCGAGGCCGGGCCAGGCGCCGTCCGTGTAGCCGTTGGTGCACAGGATGACGTGTTCGGTCTCGACCTCGCCGCCTTGCGTGACCACACGCCAGCCGGCGCCTTGCTCATGGATCGACGTCACCCGCGAATGGCCGTGAATCCGGGCACCTTTGGCGGCGGCCGTGCGGGCCAGTTCCCGCGCATAGGAGAGGGGCTGCAGGTGGCCGCCGCGCGGGTCGAGCATGCCGAGGTGGTAGAAGCCGGTGCCGATCAGGCGCTTGAGGCCGGCGCTGTCGAAGCGCTCGACGGTGACGCCCAGTTCGCCCCATTCGGCGATCCAGCTGTCCAGAAAATCCTTGCCGAAGCGGCCGAAGCCCGCGTGCACAAAACCCGGCCGTTCGGCGTCGCAGTCCAGACCGTGGCGTTCGATCAGATCGAAGGTCAGGTCGCAAGCCCGGTTCAGCATGTCGAGCACGGCCGGTGCCCGGTTGCTGCCGTACTTCTCGGTGATTTCCGAGGGCAGCATGCGCCAGCCCGGGTTGACCTGACCGCCGTTGCGGCCCGACGCGCCCCAGCCCGGTTCGTCGGCCTCCAGAACGATCACCGACTTGCCCGCTTCGCTCAGATGAAGCGCCGCCGACAGGCCGGTGAAGCCGCCGCCGACCACCACCACATCCGCACCGTGTTGGCCGGAAAGGGCAGGTGTGGCGATGCCGCTGACGGCGCTCGCGGACCAAAGACTGTCCGGCAGAGTCATGACGATTTCCCGATCATGGGCGCTAGTCTAGTCTGCACGAGCGGCGTCATGCCAGACGCCATCGACGTCAAGGAGACGGCATGACGCAACGACCCAACATCCTCTATCTGATGGCCGACCAGCTCGCGCCGCAGGTGCTCAAGGCCTATGGCGGCACGGTGTGCCGGACGCCGAACATCGATCGCCTGGCCGAAGACGGTGTCGTCTTCGAGAGCGCCTATACCAACTATCCGATTTGCGCGCCCGCGCGGTTCTCGTTCATGGCGAGCCGCCTGCCGAGCCGTATCGGCGCCTATGACAACGCCAGCGAGTTTGCGTCGTCGGTGCCGACATTCGCGCACTACCTGCGCGACATGGGTTACGCGACCTGCCTGTCGGGCAAGATGCACTTTGTCGGCGCCGATCAGTTGCATGGGTTCGAGGAACGGGTGACGACCGACGTCTATCCCGCCGACTTCTCCTGGACCACCGACTGGTCGATAGGGTCGGACGTCTGGGTGCCCTGGTATCACAGCATGCGCGCCGTGCTGGACGCCGGCCCGTGGCGGCGCAGCGTCAACATCGACTATGACGAGGAGGTCACGGTCGAAGCCTGCCGCTGGCTGCACGACCACGCCGACCGGCACGACGACAAGCCGTTCTTCCTGACGGCCTCGTTCATCAGCCCGCACGATCCCTACCTGGCGCCCGAACCCTATTGGAGCATGTATGCCGACGACGAGATCGACGATCCGAAGGTGCCGGACATGGATCTCGACGAACGCGACGCCCACAGCCGGCGTCTCTACACCATCACCGGCCGGCACATGGAGGCGGTATCGCCGGAAGACGTCCGCCGCGCGCGGCGCGCCTATTACGCGGTCATGACCTGGCTCGACGACCGTATCGGCCGCGTTATGGAAACGCTGGAGGCGATCGGCGCCGCCGACAACACGATCATCGTCTTGTCCGGCGACCACGGCGACATGCTCGGCGAGCGCGGCCTGTGGTTCAAAATGAGCTTCTTTGAATGGTCGGTCCGGGTGCCGATGATCGTCTATGCGCCCAAGATGTTTGGGGCGCGGCGCGTCAGCCAGAACACCTCGCTGATCGACCTCTTCCCGACATTTCTGGAATGGGCGGGCGACGGGCGGATGCCCGATCTGGTC
>JANQGO010000497.1 GCA_028277285.1 Alphaproteobacteria bacterium
TACTCCCTTAGCAGGGGAGCGCCTTCGACCACTCGGCCACCTCTCCGCCGCCGTTTCTAGTGATGGCGAAAGGCCGCGTCAATGATGCGGATTGGCCGCGGCGGGTGGCGCTGCCTCCCGTTATTCGACCTCGACGCCGCGCTGGACCGCCGGGCGGTCGCCGATCGTGTCGTACCAGCGCCTGGTGTTGGGATAGTCGTCCCAGTTGGTGTCGTACCATTCCGCGCGCATGACCCAGGGCCAGGTGGCGATATCGGCGATTGAATACTCACCCGCCAGGTACGCGACATCGGCCAGACGCGTGTTCATGACGCCCAACAGGCGCATGGCCTCGGCGCGATAGCGCTCGATAGCGTAAGGGACCTCTTCCCTGGCGAACTTGATGAAGTGGTTGGCCTGGCCGAACATCGGGCCGACGCCGCCCATCTGAAACATCAGCCACTGCAGCACATCGAGCCGCGCACGCGGCTCGGTCGGCAGGAACCGGCCGGTCTTCTCGGCGAGATAAATCAGGATCGCGCCGGACTCGAAGACCGAGATCGGCTTGCCGTCCGGCCCGTCGGGATCGACGATCGCCGGGATCTTGTTGTTGGGGCTTATCTCCAGAAACGCCTGCTTGTACTGATCGCCCGCGCCGATATCGACGTGGTGCGCCTGGTACGGCAGACCGACCTCCTCAAGCATGATGGAAATCTTGCGGCCGTTGGGTGTGCCCCACCAATAGAGATCGATCATCGTGTCATGTCCTCTTCACGCCTTTGCCCAGTCGGGATTGTCGAAGCGCTGCACCTCGAGCAGGTGACCATCGGGGTCGCGCAGAAAGAAACTGTAGACGCCGTATTGCGGCAAAGCCTTGGGCGGTCCTTCGGTTGTCACACCCTTGGCCGTCAGGCGGGCGTACCAGCCATCGACATCGTCGGTGATCAAGGAGAGGCAGAGGCCGCGCGGTTCCGACGGACGCCCCTCGCCTTCCTGACAGACGCCCAGGTAGCCGGTGCCGGCGATGCGGTAGATGCGCGCCACGCCCTCGTCATGGATCAACGGCAGCCCGAGGACCTCCTCATAGAACGCGAAGGCGCGCGGCGGGTCCGGCGTATAGACGAAGGTCACGAAGGCATCGAGTTCGGTTGGGTCGCCTTCGCTCACGATCGGTCGTCCTTCTCGTCTTGATCCCCGGCCGCGTCGTGCCGCCGGTACAGCATGGCGAAGGCCAGGGGCTGGCCATCGAACAGCGGGATGTCGCGCCGCTTGAACAAGGGTATCAACACCATACCGGCCAGGAAACCGCCGACATGGGCCCACCACGCCGTATCGTTGTCCTCGTCGCCGCCGACGACAAGCGCCGCGCCGATCTGAAACAGGATCCAGAAGACGAGGACCAGGCCGACGTTGAGCCGGATCGGCACCGTGCGCATGACCAGGATCAGGAGGCGGCGGCGCGGATGCAGCACGAGGTAGCCGCCGAGAATGCCGGCGATCGCGCCGCTCGCGCCGACCACCGGCACCGTGCCGGCGGGATCGACCACCACCTCCGACAGGCCGGCGACAATGCCGCACAGAAAAAAGAAAAAGACGAAGCGCACATGGCCGGTGGCGTCCTCGATGTTGTCGCCGAAGACCCACAGGAACAGCATGTTGCCACCGACATGCCAATAGCTGGAGTGGAGGAACATGCTGGTGAAGACCGTGGCCCATGCGGGCACTTTTTCGAGCGACGGCATCAACTCCCGCCCGCCGGTCAACACCGCCGGTATCAGCCCATAGCTGTACCAGAAGCTCCAGAGGCTCTGGTCGTCCAGGGTCAGCTGCCAGAGAAAGACGATGACGTTCGCGGCGATCAAAACCGCCGTCACGATCTGAAAGCCGATCAGGCGGAGGTCGTTGTCGTCGCTGATCGGAATGAAGGGCACGGGCTCTGCCTCACCTCACGCTTGGGCGAGCGCGCGGTCGAGATCAGCGATCAAATCGTCGACATGTTCGATGCCGACCGACAGGCGCAGCAGGTCCTTCGGCACCGGACTGTCCGCGCCCTCGACGCTGCCCCGGTGTTCGACCAGGCTCTCGACACCGCCCAGCGACGTCGCCGTCTTGAAGACCTGGAAGCCTGACCACACACGCTTGGCCGCCGCCTCGCCGCCGGCGACGCGGATGCTGAGCATGGCGCCGAAACCGCCGGCCATCTGCTCACGCGCCAAGTCATGACCGGGGAAATCGGCGAGACCGGGATAGAGAACGTGGCTGACGCCGCCGTGGCCTTCCAGGTGTTCGGCGACAGCCATCGCATTAGCCATGGCGCGCTCCAGGCGCACATGGAGCGTGCGCATGCCGCGCATCAAGAGCCAGGCTTCGAACGGGCCCAGGATTGCGCCCGCCAGATGCCGAACCGCAGCGACCTCCTGCCAGAAGTCATCGTCCGTCGCCGTCACCAAAGCGCCGGCGACGACGTCGCTGTGGCCGTTCAGGTACTTGGGCGCCGACATGGTCATGCACTCGGCGACCAAGTACCTGAACGGCCACAGCGACGTCGTCCCCGGCGCTTTGGTGACGGCGCCGGACGATGACTTCTGGCAGGAGGTCGCTGCGGTTCGGCATCTGACGGGCCCAGGATTGCGCCCGCCAG
>JANQGO010000006.1 GCA_028277285.1 Alphaproteobacteria bacterium
CGAAAACATCATAAAGGCGCTCCTTCGACAGAACGCCCGACAATCGAATCCTTATCAAACCAAAACGCAAGACAATCCCATATGCGATTCCCCTGCCCCAGCGAGGGAGAGGGCCGGGGTGAGGGGGCAGGCGCGTAAGCGCCAAGATAAGGGAGCGACTTTGTGGCGGCACCAATACCCCTCACCCAGCTTCGGCTAAGGCGCTGTCGCGCCTAAGCCTGCGCATCCCTCTCCCTCAAGGGGCGAGGGAAGATGATGGCGTTTACTCCGCCGCGACGGCGTAGGCGCGGTCAGCTTCGTTCTGCGTCATCAAACCGTCGGCGAGATCGCGGTCGATGGCCGCGCGGTCGCGGCCGGCGGGATCGCCGTAACCACCGCCGCCGCCCAGGTGGATGGTCAACAGGTCGCCGCGCCTCAAGACATTCGCGTCTTTGGATTTGACGGCAATGATCTCCTCGCCGCGTTTGATCTCGCAGCGTCCACGTTGGCCGGGCGAACCGCCGAAGAGGCCGTCGGGCGCGATGCGGAAGCGGTCGGCGTAGACCGCGAAGCTGACCTCGTCTTTGAGGATCTCGTAGGACCTGGCGAAACCGATGCCGCCCCGGTGCTTGCCATGACCGCAGGTGTCGGGCGCCAGTGCGTAGTCGACGACACGGAAATAGTCGTACTCCATGTCAAGCGCCTCGACCGGCGTGTTCGAGCAGTTGGAGAGCGGGCTGTCGACGGCATCGCAGCCGTCCTGATGCGCTGAGGCGCCATAGCCGCCGCCGAAGACCTCGACATAGACGCGGTAGCCGTTGTCGCCAAGATGGGACAGCGCGAAGACGCTGGTCGTGTCGAAACCGCAGGCGATGACCTTCTCCGGCACCACTTGGGCCAGCGCCTTCATGACCGCGTTGAAGACACGGTAACCCGCCTCCATGCGCGCGCGCACCGGCGCCGGCGGTTTGGGATTGAGCAGCGAGCCATAGGGCGCGGAAATCGTGAACGGCCGCTTCATGCCTTCGTTGAACGGGATATCGGCGCTGGTCAGCACCGACTTCACGCAGCTCAACGCGGCCGAGATGGTCGAGGAGAACGGGCTGTTCAGGTTGCGCGCGACCTGGTCGCAGGTGCCGTCGAAGGTGATGGTCACCTGATCGCCGGCGATGGTGACCTGGCTCTTGATGACCAGCGGGTCGTCGGTGATGCCGTCGTCGTCGATCGCGTCTTCGCCCTCGTAGGTCCCGTCGGGCACCGCGGCGATCGCCGCGCGCACGCGCCGTTCGGAATAGTCGAGCAGTTCGGCCATGGCCTCTCTCACCGCGTCGGCGCCGAACTTGGCGGCGAGCTCCTGCATACGCAGGCCGCCGATGGCATTGGCGGCGAACTGGGCGTTGAAGTCGCCGATGGTCAGTTGCGGCACGCGGATGTTGGCGGCGACCAGACGCTCGAACGGCCCGCCGTTCCAGTCGCGATCCATGTTGTAGCGCGCCGGCGGGATGATCAGGCCTTCCTGATAGACGTCGCTGGCCGCGGCGTTCAGGCCGGGCGCGCCGCCGCCGAGATCCAGGTGATGGGCGACCGAGGCGCCGAAGCCGATGACCTCGCCCTCATAGAAAACCGGCGTGAAGATGAAGACGTCGGGAATGTGCTGGCCGCCGTGGAACGGATCGTTGGTGATGTAGAAATCGCCCTCGATCAGCTCGTCGACCGGATACCGTTCGGCGCAGGGCAGGAAGGTCGCGCGCATCGGCCCGAGTTGCATGGGAATGAGCTCGGCCTGGGCGACCACGTTGCCGTCCCGGTCCATCAACGCGGCCGAGCCGTCCTGAGCCTCGCGCAGGATGGTCGAATAGGCGCTTCGGATCAGCTTGGCGCCCATTTCGCGCGCGCCGGCCAGGAGCCCCTGGCTGATAACGGCATAATCGACGGGGTCGAGCGCCATGGTTCTCTCCTCAGATCTCTATTCGGCGGCGTCCGGGACGCCATGATAACGCATGGCGGTATCGGGGCTGACATAACCGTCTTCCAGGTCGCGCCGGACGTCGTCGCGGTCGCGGTCGCCGGGCTCACCGTAACCGGCGCCGCCGCCGGTGAAGATGGTCAGGACGTCGCCCTGCTTCAGCGGCACGATGCCCTTGGGCGCGACCTCGATCACTTCGCCGGCGCGCTCGATGACGCAGCGCGCCGTTTCGCCTTCCATGCCGCCAAAGAGACCTTGCGCCGCGAGCTTGAAGCGGTCGGCATACATGGTGAGCGCGGATCCGTCTCTCAGGATCTCGTAGCGGCGCATGTAGCCGAGGCCGCCACGCTGGCGCCCGGCGCCGCCGCTGTCGGTCCTCAGCGCATAGTCGGTCATGCGGAAGAAGTCGTAGTCCAGATCGAGCGCCTCGACCGGCGTATTCGTGCAGTTGGCGAGCGGCCCGCCGACGGCGCTGACACCGTCCAGGTCTTTCGATGCGCCGTAACCGCCGCCCAGGACCTCGACGATCACGCGGTAACGCTCGCCGTCGAAATGGGTCATGGAAAGCGCGGTCGTCGTGTCGTAGCCGGTGGCGATGACCTTGTCCGGCACCGCCTGGGCCAGCGCTTTCATGACCGCGTTGAAGACCCGGTAGCAGGCCAGCATGCGCGCGTGGACCGGCGCCGGCGGCTTGGGGTTCAGGAGTGAACCGTATGGCGCCTCGACCGTCAACGGGCGCTTCATGCCTTCGTTGAACGGGATGTCGGCGCTGGTCAGCACGGCCTTGAGCGCGGTGAACGCGGCCGAAAAGGTCGACGAGCGCGGGCTGTTCAGGTTGCGCGTTACCTGGTCGCTGGTACCGGCCAGATCGACATGGGCATGATCGCCCTCAATGGTGACGGCGGCGCGGATCACGAGCGGTTCGTCGCTGACGCCGTCGTCGTCGATGCGGTCTTCGCCGCGATAGGTGCCGTCGGGAACGTCCACGAGCGCTGCGCGCACGCGCCGCTCCGAATAGGCCATCAATTCCTGCATCGCCGCGTCCAAGGCGTCGGCGCCGTACTTCGCGGCGAGTTCCTTAAGCCGCATCGCACCGACGCCGTTGGCGGCGAACTGGGCGTCAAAGTCGCCCATGGTGAGCTGCGGCACGCGGATGTTGCTGGCAATCAGCCGGTGCAGGGGCCCGCCGTGCCAGTCGCGCGCCATGTTGTAGCGCCCGGGCGGGATCCTGAGCCCCTCCTGGTAGATATCGGTGGCGCCCGCGTTGATGCCCGGCGCGCCGCCGCCGAACTCCAGGTGATGGGCGACGGAGGCGGCGAAGCCGATCACCCGGCCGTCGAAGAAGACCGGCGAATAGATGAAGACATCCGGCAGGTGCTGGGCGCCGTTATAGGGGTCGTTGGAGATATAGAAATCGCCCTCGACCAGCGTCCCGATCGGATCGAGCGCGGCGCAGGCCTCTAAGGTCGCCTTCATGGAGCCCAACTGCATGGGGATCATCTCGGCCTGGGCGACCACGTTGCCGCGGCAGTCCATCAGCGCGGCCGAGGCATCGGCCGCCTCGCGCACGACCGTGGAAAAGGCCGAGCGCACCAGTTTCGCGCCCATCTCGCGCGCCGCGGCGATCAGCCCCTGGCTGATGACGGCATAGTCGACGGGGTCGAGGGTCGTGGGTTCCGGTCTTGTCATGGTGGACATCCTACAACATCGCTTTACCTGAAGCCCATCGCGGCGTAGCCATGGGGCGGTCCAGCACCAAGGCACTCTTGTCATGGCAACCGCCAAATCGTCAGAAAAGGCACCCAAGTTCACCCGCGAGGCCCGCGACGTCCGTCGTCAGGCGCTGATCGACGCGACCCGCCGGTGCATGGCGCGCGATGGCGGCGAGGGGGCGACGGTGCGCCGGATCTGCGAGGAGGCCGGCGTGTCGCCCGGGCTGTTGCGCCATCATTTCGACGGCAAGGACGACCTGATGGCCGCGACCTATCGCGCCATGGTGTTCGAACTGGCCGATGCCACCCGCGCGCTGATTGATCGTACCGACTTGCCGGCGCGCGAGCGTCTGTCGCGCATGATCGACATCACCCTTCGCCCGCCGCTTGCCGCACCGGAACGCCGCCGCGTGCAGATCGCGTTTTGGGATCTGGTGCCGCGCAACCCGATGATCGCCAAAACCCACAACAAACTCTATGGCGACTACCGGCGCGATCTCGCGCGCATGATCGCCGAGGCCGCTGACGTTGATGGCGTCGATGTCGATGCCCGGCGCGTGGCGCGCGAACTGACCGCGCTGCTCGACGGGTTGTGGCTGCAGATGTGCCTGGAGCCACGCCTGTTCTCGGCCAAGGCGGCGCACGCGGCCTGCTGCAGCATGCTGGGTCAGCATCTGCCCAGTTTTTCTGTGTCGTAGTGTTTCTTATTGTACGATCGTAAAATAAGGATTATAGGGACAATAGACACCGCCACGAGAGGATCGTCCGATGGTGCAGTTCAACGTCTTTCTGTCCTGTCATCACTTCAACGATACGCGCAGCCACACTGAGCTCTACCGCGACATGCTGGAGCAGGCGCGCCATGCCGAAGCGCTCGGTTATGACGGGCTTTCGGTGCCCGAGCACCACTTCGTCAATGTGCTGATGAACCCCGATCCCCTCATGCTCGCGGTGCAGGTCGCCAACGTGACCGAGCGGCTGCCGATCGCGACCGCCGTCGTCGTGCTGCCGTTTCACGACATGCGCCGGTTCGCCGGTCAGGTCATGCTGGCCGACATCCTGTCGGACGGGCGCATCGAGCTCGGCGTCGGGCGCGGCGCCTTCGCCTACGAGATGCAGCGCATGGGTGTCGACCCCGCCGAGACGCGTGATCGGTTCGACGAATCGCTCGCGGTTCTGGAGGAGCTTCTGGAAGGCGAGGAGGTGTCCTGGGACGGCACCTACTACAAATTCGATTCGCTGACCGCCATGCCGCGTTCGCCGCACAAGCCGAACATCTGGATCGCGGCGCTGGGGCCGGAAGCGATCTATCACACCGCGCGCAAGGGTTACGACGTGCAGACGACGCCGTTGCGCGGCGGTTTCCCGCTCGGCGTCAAACAGATGGAGGCGTTCCACCACGGCGCCGATGAGGCACTCGAGGCAACCGGCAAACGCCCGCGCATGTCGATGTTGCGCTCGGCCTATGTCGCGACCGACGAGCCGGACGCCCAGGCCAAGCGCGAGGTCGTCTACGAATACGGCCTGCGCTTCACCAACGGCTTCGAGACGCCGGGCACGGTCAAGAACGGTTCGCTGGAGATCGTCGAGGTCGACTACGAGATGGAAGACGCGATGAAGCAGCTCATCGTCGGCACCACCGACGAGATCGTCGAGAAGATCGGCGCCTATGTGGAGCTCGGCATGGACGAGATCGCGCTCGACATGCATCTGGGTATCGCCAGCCACAAGGACGTCATGGACTCCATGGAGCGGTTCGCCGCCGACGTCATGCCCCAGTTCCGCGACGCCAAGCTGGCGGTCGGCGCTTAAGGAGTTCGGTGATGGCCGCTGTCGACTGCGTTCATTCGATTGAAGGCTCCGGCCCGCCGGTTTTCATGGTCCACGGTATCGGCGCGCGCCGGTCCGGTTGGGACGCCATCGTCGAACGGTTGAAAGACGACTTCACCTGCATCCGCTATGACCTGCGCGGCCACGGCGAGTCGCCGGTGCCGCCGGTGCCCTATTCCCTCGACGAACTGGTCGAGGACCTGGAGGCCTTGCGCGCCAAGCTCGGCATCGAGAAGGCTCATGTCATCGGCCATTCGCTGGGCGGCATGATTGGCCCGGCCTATGCCCGCACCTTCCCCGACCGCGTTTTGTCCCTGGGTCTCCTGTCGACGGCGGCCGGGCGCACGGCGGATGACGCGGCGAAGGTCAAGGGCGTCATCGCGGCGATGGAGCGCGACGGCATTCCCAACATCCTGGAAACCTTGACCGACCGCTGGTTCACTGACGACTTCCTGGCCAATCATCGCGACGCCGTCGACGCGCGTCTGAAGGAGGTCGTTGATACGCCGGCGGATGTCTTTCTCGCGGTCTTCCGTATCTACGCGGCGACCGAGATGGGGCCATGGCTTCACCAAATCACCGCGCCGTCTCTGGTGCTGACCGGCGAACTCGACGGCGGCTGCAACCCGCGCCTCAACCGGTTCATCGCCGACGAGTTGCCGGACTCAGAACTCGTCATCATCCCCGGCTACAAGCACGCGATCCTGAAGGAGGCGGCGGATCAGGTCGCCGACCACGTGCGACGTTTCATCAAGGCGCACGCTTGAAGAATCGTTCAGCCTTACGGCTCCCAAGAAACAGCTGCCACGCCCCGGATTTGATCCGGGGCCCATGATCACAGGCCCAGTCGTGCTTGGCGCCGCTCGTGTTCATAGGCGCCGGATCAAGTCCGGGGCGCGAAAAACGTGTTTGTGATACCGGGCGACTGGATGGATACCAAATCAACCGCGCGTCAGGACGAGGTTGTGGTTGTCGTCGAGCGTGGCGCTCCAGCCCTCTGGGATGGAGATGGTCGACGTCGTGTCTTCCAGCAGATAGGGCCCGGCGAGGCTGTCGCCTGGCGTCATGGTGCTGCGCGATCCCGCCTGACCCCGGTGCTCGCCGCCGTGCTCCCACATCGTCCAGGCCGTCGCCGTAGCCGGAGCCTCGTCGGTCTCCTCCGACAGCACCGGAATGGCGTCCAACGGCGCGGTGACGCCGAGCCGGAAGGCGACGATCTCGATCGGGTTGCCGGCATCGCCGCCATGCATGAAGACGCGGTGGTGCTCGGCGGCGAAGAGCTGGCGCAGCGCGTCGCCGGTCAGCGCGTCGAGCGCGGCGTGGTCGAGCTCGACCGCGACCTCAAAGGCCTGGCCGACAAAACGCATGTCGGCGATGAAGGTGAGTTCGGGGTCGTGACCCAATCCCATCAGGACAAATCGTTCGACCGCGCGTTTGCGCATCTCCTCGAACACCTCGGCGACGGCGGCGGGCGTGTCGTCACCCACCAGCATCTTGCGCGTCGTCGAATCGAACTGGCGGTAGTCGGCGGCGATCAGGCCATAGGCCGACAACACGCCGGCGTTGGGCGGCACGACCACGGTGCCGACGCCCAGGTCCTCGGCGATCCGGCAGGCGTGCAGCGGCCCGGCGCCGCCGAAGGCGACCATGGCGTAGTCGCGCGGGTCCTTGCCGCGCTCGGTCGAGATGATCTGCATGGCGCGCACGATGTTGGCGTCGGCGACGCGGATCGCGCTGTCGGCAATCTCCTGCAGCGACATGGAGAACCGTTCGGCCAGCGGCTCGAAGGCGCGCGCCGACGCCGCTTCGTCGATCGCCATGCGTCCGCCCAGGAACGCATCGGGCCTGAGCGTCTTGCGCAGCACATGGGCGTCGGTGACGGTGGGTTCGGTGCCACCGCGCCCATAACAGGCCGGGCCCGGCTCGGCGCCGGCGCTCTGCGGTCCCGCGCGCAGCATGCCGCCGTCGTCGACCCAGATGATCGAGCCGCCGCCGGCACCCACCGTGTTGATGTCGATGATCGGCGTCCGGATCGGCAGGCCGTCGAGCGAGAATTCCGACGTCAGGCCCGGCTGGCCTTGGGTCACCAGGCAGACATCGGTCGAGGTGCCGCCCATGTCGAAGGTGATGAGATCATGGAAGCCCGAACGCCCGGCCTGGCGCACCGCGCCCATGACACCGGCCGCCGGCCCCGAGAGCAGCGCGGTGATCGCGTTGCGCCGCATGCCCTCGGCCGGCAGGCGCCCGCCGTTCGACTGCATGACGGAAAAACGTCCCTTGAACCCGCCGCCGTTGAGGCGATCCTCGAAGCGTTCGAGATAGCGGTTGATGACCGGCTGCACATAGGCCGAGAGCGTCGTCGTCGACGCCCGCTCGTATTCGCGGAACTCACGGCTGACCGCCGACGAGCAGGCGATCTGCACGTCCTGGCAGTGGCGCGCGATGAGCCCGGCGAGCTGTTCCTCGTGCGCCGGGTTGGCGTAGGCGTTGACCAGGCAGATCGCGACCGCCTCGTAGCCGCCTTCCTTCAGCTTCGGGATCAGATCATCGATGACGGCCTGTTCATCGAGTGCCGTCTCGACACTGCCGTCGGCGAGCAGCCGCTCGGCGACCTCGAAGCTGTCGCGCCGGCGCACGACCGGTTCGGGTTTCTGGTAGGTCAGGTCATAGACGCGCGAGCGGCTGTGGCGCTGCATGATCAGGATGTCGCGGAAGCCCTTGGTGGTGACGAACGCGACCTTCGCGCCCTTCCGCTCCAGCACCGCGTTGGTCGCGATGGTCGACCCGTGGGCCAGATCCTCGACAGTGGCGAGGTCCAGATCGGCCGCGACCAGCGCGTTGAACGCGCCTTCGTCGGGTGCGCTCGGCACGCTCGGCACCTTGGTCACCCGAATGCCTTCCGGCCCGACCGCCACCAAATCGGTGAACGTACCGCCCACCTCCACACCGACACGCATGCTGTATCCCCGGGATTATCGTTGGTGCGCGAGCTTAAGCGGGAAAGGCGGAGACGGGAAGGTTAAGGGAGATAACAGCGGGGGTCGTAGAGGCTGGATTCGACTCCCGGCGGATGAAGAGCAAGGGCCATGTGATCGGCAAATACTTGCCATCCCTCAATTTCACTCAACGCCGAACCGCGATCCATGTATAGCCGATAAGCAAGGTGCCGCTTTAGTGCTTGCTCCGGCCATGTCGGCAACAACTCGATCGCGCGCTCCAGTGCTGCGATCCTCCTGCCAACCAACACAGGATCTTCAAACGCGTTTGGTTGCCATTGAAGCACGGCCTCATGAGTGACGTGGGTCATAAGGTCGTCCGCGCCTAGCCTGATAGCCTCTTCAACACGTTCCAACATCGCGTCTGGTTTGAGGTAGCTGCGCGATCGATGGGGAAACTGCCTGAAAAGCGGTCCTATCTTAAGAACATTGGTGCGAGCCTTGGTACTAAGGATCATCAGGTCGACCGACTCTGGATCGGTTTCCAATGCAGCATCAAGATCATCAACCGCATTGAACGCGGCGCCACTTTCGGCAAAGAGGAGGCCGCGCTCGCGCAGAGCATCAGCGTCCTGTGGATTTGTGCTCAAGGCGGCCTGGACCTCTGCCAAGGTTCGCGGAACAGCGCCTTCTTCATACAGTTCCGGTCGAAGCAGCATGTCGTACTGACGAAGCATGTAGCCGTCGAATCCCCAGCCAAGAGCCCATCTGCAGAGAACCGCATCAGGATCAGTCTCCATGGCTTGCGAGTGGTAGATCGCTGCCCGAAACCAATCCCCTGCACGTTGGGCGTCTCTCATTTTTTCAAGGAGGTCGAGGACTGCGTCGTCGAACTCCCGTCGTGTCCGGGTAGTACTGGACGTACTGTCGGAGGCGACGAATGACTCTCGTTGGGTCTGCCGCCCGGAGTAAGCGGGTTCGACGAAGGTCACGATCGCGCAGGCGTTGTCCAACGCCCTTTCAAGCTGATCCTCATAGCCCAGCTTTGTAAGAGCATCAGCACATCCCCGACTTGCTTCCAGGTTCAGGGGATCGAGTCTGAGCACGCGGCGATAGTCGATACGCGCACCTTCCAGCGAACCGACTCTGGTAAACGCCACGGCGCGAGCCAGCCACGTCGTGGTGTCGGCGGGGTCGAGGCGGGATGCGCGGGTCAGTTCGGGAATGGCCTCGCGGTAGAGACCAGAGTCGCTATAGGCAGTTCCCTTTCCGCGATGGGCTGCGGCGAGTTCTGCGTCGTCGAGGCCGCCGCCTTCAATAGCCATTGCGCAAGCGTCGATGCGCTCGTGCGGTGCGTTGCTGCGATCCAAACAGGTGTCCAGACTGGCCAGTGCGGACGTCGCTGTGCACCAGATGGCGAGAACGAGCCCGCCAACACATCCGGCTGTTTGCCTGGATCCAAGAGCCATGACTGCACGCATAACCCGACTGTACCACGTCACGATACAACCAGGGCTCACACCGAAGACTTACCCCTCGGGGCCTAGGCGCCCACCGGCTCCAGCAACTCCGGCAGCGCCTGGATGATGCGATCCGGCTTGACGTCGCTGTTCTCCGGCAGACCGTTGCCGTAGGCGTCGCACCAGATGGCGTGGATGCCGAGTTTCTGAGGGGCGACCACCTCCCATTCCAGGTTGTCGCCGACGACCCAGGTGGTGTCGGGTGCGCTGTCGAGCCGCTCCATCAGGTGCAGGAAGACGGCGGGCTCCGGCTTGCCGATGCCGAACTCGCCCTCGATCAGGATGTGGTCGAAGCGGTGGGTGAGGTCGAAGCGTTCGACCTTGGCGCGCTGGCCGTCGGCGCCGCCGTTGGTGACGAGGCCGAGGGCGACGCCCAAACGGCGCAGCTCGTCGATCGTCTCGATCGCGCCGGGAAACGGTTTCATGGCGGCCTCGCGGTGGTCGCTGAACGCATCCGCGATGGTGCGGGCGAGCTCGTCGTGGACCAGCTCGATGGCAGCGAAGGCCTGGGCGACGATGTCGCGGCGCGCCTGGCGGATGTCCTGGCGGCCGATGCGATGCTGCTCGGGATCGGCCCAATAGGCGCGCGCCGACGTGACCACGTGGTCGTGCAGGTGGTCGTGGTCGTCGATGGCGTCGTGATCGGCGAAGGTGGCGAGCACCTGGCGCCAGGCATCGCCCTGGGCGCCGTGCGCCTGGATGATCGTGTCGTCCAGATCGAGCAGGATGGCCTTTGGCAAGGTCATGGGTTCATCGTCCTCATTGGACGTCAGGCTAGCATCTCCGCCGTCGTCTCGCGCCTGCCATGGGAAGCGAGACGTCACGTTGTCGTCGCATGGCGTTCGATGGTGAGCCACGCGACGATGAGGATGAGCAGCATGGCGATGCCGGTCATGAAGAACATGCTGGCGTAGTCGCCGGTCACCGCCAGGATCGTGCTGCACAAGGCGACACCAATAGTGCCGCCCAGCATCTGGATGGTCAGGTTGACGCCGCCGGCCTGGCCGCGCTGGGTCGCCGGCACCGCGCTCATCACCGCGCGGCGCGCCGGCACCGCCACGACCGGCATGGCCGCGCCCCACACCGCGAGCGCGGCGATGATGACGGCGTGACTTTGGATGTCCATGCCGATGCCGACGACAACCAGGGCGAGGCCCTGCACCAGGAGGCCGAGGGAAAGTGGCACGCGCGATCCGAACCGGTCGGCCGTCCTACCGGCCAGAAGCGAGGTCGCGATGGTCGGCGCCACGGCGACCACGACGATCAGGCCGGCATCGATTGGTGAATCGCGCAGAACCTCCTGGAGATAGAGCGCGACAAAGACAAAGACGGCGAGCTTGCTCCACTGGAAGACAAAGAAGACGAGATTGCCGCCCGAAAACGTCGCGATGCGCAACAGCCCGAGTTCGAACAGCGGGTGGGCGCGCCGCAGCTCGACCACGACAAAGATGACGAGCAGTACGATGCCCGCACCGAAGAAAGCGAGTGTTGCCGCCGCGGTCCAGCCCCAGGTATCGCCCTGCATCAGGGCGACGACGATCGCGGAAAGACCGGCGATCAGCGTCAGCAGGCCTGAGACGTCGATGCCGCCGGCGGGTTTCTTCGCCGGCGGTGATGTCGTTTCATGGGAGGCCGGCCAGCCGACAATGGCGAAGACGGCGATAACCGTAACCACCGGCAGGTTGATCCAGAAGATCCAGCGCCACGAGATGGTCTCGGAGAAAAAGCCGCCGACCAACGGCCCCATCGACATGAAGATCGCGCCGACCGTCGTCTGGATGCCGAGCGCCTGACCACGCTCCTGCAGCGCGAAGGTATGGGTGATGGCGGCGAGCGCGGTCGGGAAGACGATCGCGCCGCCG
>JANQGO010000195.1 GCA_028277285.1 Alphaproteobacteria bacterium
CGAAGTCGACCGCCTGGTAATAGCAGGCTTCGAAATGCAGAAAGCGGTGGTCTTCGATGCACCCCCAATAGCGGCCGTAGAGCGTGTCGGCGCCGGCCATGTTCAGCGCACCGGCGATCAGGCGGCCCTGGCGCCGGTAAAGGAAGAGCACCACCTTGTCGCCGAGCCGTTCGGTCAGAACGTCGAAGAAGCTGCGCGTCAGATAGGGCGTGCCCCATTTGCGGTTGCCGGTGTCCATGTAGAAGCCGAAGAACGCGTCCCAGTGCTCGTCGCGAATCGCCGCGCCGCGCACGACCTCCAATTCGATGTCGCTTTCTTCGATCGCGCGCCGCTCCTTGCGGATCGCCTTGCGCTTGCGTGACGAGAGCGCCCCCAAGAAGTCATCGAAACAGGTAAAATCCTGGTTCTCCCAATGGAACTGGACTCCCGTGCGCTGGAGGTAGCCGAGGTCGCCCATGGTTTCCCATTCGTCGGGTGTCGTGAAGTTGACGTGGACAGAGGAGAGGTCGGCCTGAATGGCGATCTGAGCCAGGGCGAGTGCGAGGACCCGTCGCAGCGCCGGCGCGCCCGGACCGTCGCCCGCCAAAAGGCGGGGACCCGGCACCGGCGAGAACGGCACGGCGACCAGCAGCTTGGGATAGTACTGTCCGCCGGCACGCTCGAACGCGTTGGCCCAGCCGTAATCGAAGACATACTCGCCCTGGGAATGGGATTTAATGTAGGCGGGCGCGGCCGCGACGATCTGGTTCTCGGCGTTCTCGACGACGACGTGGCTCGGCATCCAGCCGGTCTCCCGCGTCGCCGACCCGCTGTCTTCAAGTGCCGAGAGAAACCCGTGGCTGACGAAGGGATTGGCTTCGCCCGCGCATGCATCCCATGCCGCCGGGTCGATGGTTGCCATCGAGCCGACGGTCCGGACGGTCAGGTTGTCGCGGTCGCTATCGCCCATGTCTGCCGGTCTCTATCCACGCGTCGTTCTTGCTGTTCGCAGCCGGAGGCCCGGCGGATTACCGCCGTAGTCTATCACGGGCAAGCGCGAACGCATGTGACAGCGCGGTCACGCTCGGGCGAGGTGCTAATCGGGTAGCGGCCCGGATGCCGAGATATCGCGGATATCGGTGAGGACGTGGATCAGGCTGGCGCCTTTGTGATCGACGGCGGCGTCGAAAGCCGGGCCGAACTCCGCCGTTGTACGCACGGTCCAGGTCGCCGCGCCATATCCCTTGCCCAGCGTCGCGAAGTCCGGGCTTACCATGTCGACGCCCTCATAGTTGCCGGCGCCCGCATAGCGGTGCTGGTGCATCTTGATGGTGCCGTAGGTCGCGTTGTCGACGACGATCACGATCACCGGCAGGTCGTACTGCACGGCCGTCGCGATCTCCTGGCCGGTCATCAGGAAACCGCCGTCGCCGGCAAAGGCGACGACCTTGGCGTGCGGCTTGGCGAGCTGAGCGCCGACCGCCGCCGGTACGCCATAGCCCATGGCGCCGGCCATGGGACCGGCCTGGCTATCGGGAAAACGATGGCGCGCATAACGGTGCAGCCAGGTCGCGAAGTTGCCGGCGTCGTTGGTCAGCACGTGATCGGTATCGGCCAACCGCTTTTCGATGTGGCGCATGACATCGGCCATATCGACAGCGCCCAGGGCTTTGGGCGAGTTGACTTGGAAACCCTCGAAATCCACCCGCAGGCCTTCCTGCCAGAGAACGCGTGCCTCGTCGGGCGTCGTGACGCGGCTGGCGAGGCCTTGGAGTACCGATCCAACATCGGCCGCGATCTGCAGGCCGGCGCCCGTGTTCGCCAAGACATCGGCATCGGGGTGGATGTGGATCATGGGTTTGCAGGTATGGAGCAGCCGGTAGTCGTCGGACGTGACCGCGTCCATGCGGCTGCCGGCAACGATGACCAGGTCGGCTTCGTCCCAGGCGCGCTTCAGATGCGGCGGGCGGCCCAACCCGAACAGACCGACAAAGGCCGGGTGGTCGTTGTTGATGGCATCCTGGCAGCGGAAAGCCGTCACCACCGCCGCGCCGGACGCCGTCGCCAGGGCGGCGAGTTTGGCCGTCGCCGCCTCGGCTTTGGCGATCTCGCCGGCGATGATGAGGACACGCTCGGCCTCGTCGATCATCGCCGCGGCCATGTCCAGAACCTCGGCCGGCGCGGCCGCAACGGCGCGGGGCGCGGGTTCGGGGATCGTGACGTCGCCGGCATCCGCCTCGGTCACGTCCTCGGGCAGCACGACGACGACGGGGCCGGGCCGGCCGGCCATGGCGAGCGACAGCGCGTGCGCGGTGACCCGCGCGACATCCTCAGGCCCGGCCGGCTCCAGGACCGCCTTGGTCATCGAGCCGAACACCTGGCGGTAGTCCATTTTCTGGAAGGACTCGTGGTCGAATTCGTTGCGCGGCACCTGGCCGATAAAGAGCACGAGCGGGATCGAGTCCTGGTCGGCGGTGTGCACGCCGATCGAGGCGTTGGTCGCGCCCGGCCCGCGGCTGACAAAGGCGCAGCCGGGCCGCCGGCCGATCTTGGCATAGGCGTTGGCCGCGAAGCTGGCGCCGGATTCGTGCCGGTTGACGACCAGGCGGATGGCGTTGGCATTCTTGCGCAAACCCTCCAGCACCGCCAGGTAGCTCTCGCCGGGCACACAAAACACCGTCTCCACGCCGTGACTGACCAGCGTGGCGACCAACGCGTCGCCGCCGTTCATGGGTCAGGAGATCTCGAAGATGGCGTCGACTTCGACCGCGACGTTCAGCGGCAGGGCAGGGGCGCCGACGGCAGCGCGCGCATGGCGCCCGGCATCGCCCAGCACCTCTACCATCAGGTCGGACGCGCCGTTGATGACCTTCGGGTGGTCGTGGAAGTCGCCGCTCGCATTGACGAAACCGCCCAGGCGCACGCAGCGCTTGACCTTGTCGAGGTCACCGCCGCAGGCCGCCTTGACCTGGGCGAGGATGTTAAGGCCGCAGAGTCGGGCGGCCTGGTAACCCTCATCGACACTGAAATCCTGGCCGACCTTGCCTTGATACTTCAGCTCGCCATTCAACAGCGTGATCTGACCGGCGACAAAGACGTGGTTGCCGCTGACCACGTAGGGTACGTAGTTGGCGGCCGGCGCCGCGGCCTCGGGCAGCTCGATGCCCAGTTCCTTCAGGCGTGCGTCAATCTGACCGGTCATGGTGCTGTCCTCGCTGTGTGTCGGTAGGGTGTTGGCGCTCGAATTAAGGAGTTTGTGTGGGCAAGTCAATCAACGTGCCGACATCACCGGAGCCCGGCGCCCAGAGGATCCTGCTGGGCATCGGAAGCGTTGCCCTGGGCGCGGTCGGTTTCGGATTCCTGCCCCTCTTTCTCTTCTGGGGATTTTCCGGCGGGCTGACGCCGGAGACCGGTCTTTTATGGCGTTATGGCGGCGGGCTTCTGTTGATGGCGCCTTTCGCGCTTGTACTGGGCGCGCGGGCTTGGCGTCACGGCGGGCGGGCGTTCTGTGCCGGTCTGGCCATGGGGGTCGCAACGGTCTCGCTGTTCAAGAGTTACGCCAGCCTGCCTGTTACCCTGGTCATCCTTATCTTCTACACCTATCCGGCCTTCACCTTGATCTTTGCCCGGCTCTTCTTCGGCAAGCCGATAACGCCGCGCCTGTTGGCCGCGGTGATCCTGGTCTTGCTGGCGGCTGCGTTGATCGTGCGCCCGGATGCCGAGGCCGGCATCTCGGTCGGTGTCCTGCTGTTCGCCTTTCTGGGTCCGATGGGTTTTGCCGGTTATCTGACCTTGGCCGCGGAGATCGGACCGGCAACCCACATGGCGGCCCGGATCAACGGCGTCAATCTGGGCGCGCTCGCCGTCGCGCTGCCGGTCTCCTGGGCCGTCCTCGACACGCTGATCCCGGACGCCCCGGTAGGCTGGCTGGGTGCGGTATGTCTGGCGCTCGTGACCGGTGTCCTTTCGAACGCGCTCAATCTGTTCGGCGCCGCGCTTGCCGGGGGCGCCAGGGCCGCGATCGCGGGCAGCGCGGAACTGGTCACCGCACTGCTGATCGGCGCGGTGGTCTTTGCCGAACCGTTCGCCTGGCCCTATCTGGTCTGCGCGGTCCTGCTGTTGGCCGCGATCGGTCTTTCGTTGCCGCGCCGGCCTGCTACTGCGACCGACGACTAGACTACCCGGTCGGGCGGCTCCTTGCCGGCGAAGAACGCATCGAGATTGTCGAGCGCCCGGAAACCCATGGCGTCGCGGGTCTCGCGGGTCGCGCTGCCCAGATGCGGCAGCAGGAAGGCGTTGGTGAGTTCACGGTAGCCGGGATGGATGTTCGGCTCGCCGTCATAGACGTCCAGGCCGGCGGCAAACAGCTTGCCGGACTTCAGCGCCGCGATCAGGTCCTCGTCGTCGACCACGTTGCCGCGCGCCGTGTTGACGACGATGGCGTCGTCGGGAAGCTTGGCCAGCCGTTCCGCGTTGATCAGCTTGACCGTCTCGGGCGATGACGGGCAGTGCACCGAAAGGATGTTGCTGACCGCCAGCAGGCTGTCGAGGTCTTCGTGGAATGTCGCGCCTTTCTCCTTGTCGGCGGGCAGGCGCGAGCGGTTGTGGTAGTGAACGTCCATGCCGAAGCCGCGGGCGCGCTCGGCGAGCGCCTGGCCGATGCGCCCCATGCCCACAATGCCGATCCGGTTGCCGGTCACCTCGATGCCGCGCATGCCGGTCGGCGCCCAGGCGCCCCAGGTCTGGTCATAGATCATGCGTTCGCCTTCGGCGGCACGCCGCGCCGCGCCCAGGATCAGCAACATGGCGATCTCGGCGGTCGCGTCGGTCAAGACGTCCGGCGTGTTGGTCACGGTGATGCCGCGCGCCGCCGCGGCCTGGCTGTCGATATGCTCATGGCCGACCGAGAAGGTGGCGATCACCTTGACGCTGTCGTCCAGGCCATTGATGACATCGGCGGTCATCTTGTCGGTCGGGCAGGGCAGGACGGCGTCGACGCCGGCGCTCCTGGCCACAAGCTCGTCGCCGGGATAAAGTTTGTCATCCGGATTGAGGTCGGGACGATAGTCATTCTTTAGTCGCGTTTCGACGTTATCAGGCAGGCGGCGTGTCACCAGGACGCGTGGTTTCTCGGACATTGTGTCACTTTCCAGGGAAGATTGACCGGCGAATCGGCCGGCACCTTATTAGACAGATGAAAAAACGCCAACGCTCCTGCTTCAGCCTGCTGTCACGCGCCTTTGCGGCGGTTTTCGTCGTTTTCGGCTCCCCAATCAGCGCTCAGGCTGCCGACATGCTGCCCCACCGCGCGGTCTACGAGATGACACTGGGCAAGTCATCGGGGGCCAGCGGCGTCGTCTCGGTGCGCGGCACCCTGCTGCTGACCTGGGAGGAGACCTGCGATGCCTGGCTGGTTGGCCAGCGGTTGTTCCTGAAGGTCTCGCGCGACGATGTGACGTTCGCCACGTCATCGGCGTTCGACACCGTCGAGAGCAAGGATGGTCTGGACTTCTCGTTCGAGGATCGCACGGTCCGTGAGCCTGGTGGCGCCGAGTTCGCCAGCGGCTCGGCCCGGTTGGCGAGTCGGGGCGGCGACGGTTCGCTGGTGCTGGACGAACCCGAACCCGGCCAGTTCGTGCTGCCGAAAGGTACGACGTTCCCGACGGCGCAACTGATCGACATCCTGGCGCGCGCCGAGGACGGCGAGCGGATCATGAGCCATCTGGTCTATGACGGCACGGACGGGGCGGTCCTGTTCGACGTCACCACCGTGCTGGCCGCGCCCGAGATGCAGACGTTTGAGGGCGATGCCGGCGGCGAGGTGACGGTATGGCCGATGCGCCTTGCCTATTATCCGCACGACACGGTCGATCCGTTGCCGCAGGTCGAGATCGGTGCGGACGTCCAGGACAACGGCGTCGCGCGCCGGCTGGTTTTCGACTACGGCACCTTCACCGTCGAGAGCACGCTCTCGGAGCTTGAAGCGCTGCCGAGCCCCGACTGCTCATAGCGCTTCTCAGTCCGTCCACAGCCACGCGGCGCCGCGCACACCGCTTGAATCGCCGTGTTGGGCCGGCACCAGCGGCGTTTTGACGGTTTCTGAGAAGATATAGCGCTGCCACAGGGCCGGTACGTTGGCATAGAGCCGCTCGACCTTCGACATGCCGCCCCCCAAGACGACGGCATCCGGATCGATAACATTGATGACGCTGCCCAGCGCGCGGGCCAGGCGGTCTTCATAGCGCTCCAAACTCTGCAAAGCCGCCGCATTGCCTGCCTCGGCCAGGGCGCAGATGTCGACGGCGGCCATCGTCTCGCCGGTGACGGCCTGATGGTCGCGGGTCAGGCCGGGACCGGACAGGTAGGTTTCGATGCAGCCGTGTCGCCCGCAGTAGCAGAGCGGACCGGGCCGCTCGTCATCGCGCCTGTCGGGCAGCGGGTTATGGCCCCATTCGCCGCCAATGCGGTTGCGTCCCTCGATCAGCCGCCCGTCGACCGCGATGCCGCCGCCGACGCCGGTGCCCAGAATGACGGCAAAGACGACAGGCAACCCCTTGGCGGCGCCGTCGCGCGATTCCGACAGCGCAAGGCAGTTGGCGTCATTGGCGATCCGGATGTCTCGGCCGAGAACCGCGGCGAGGTCGCGGTCAAACGGTTTGCCGTTGAGCCAGGTCGAATTGGCATTGCGCATCAGGCCCGTCGCCGGTGACAGAGACCCGGGAATACCCACACCGACACTGCATCTGACCGACAGTTCGTGTTCGGCGGCCAGCACGAGATCGCGAATAGCGGTGAGGGTGCCGTCATAGTCGTCGCGCGGTGTCGCGATGCGCCGGCGTGCGACTTCACGGTTGCCGTCGTCCAACGCGACGATTTCGATCTTCGTGCCGCCCAGATCGACGCCCAGTCTCATGGCCTAGTGACCGTGGCGTTTGAGTTGGCGTTCAAGGTAGTTCCGGATGTCTTGCCATGACCGGGCGCTGAAGTCGCTGTGCTCGACCGGGCCGAGAAGGCCGGAGAGGCGGCGGTTGCTGACGAAATGAATCTTGTGGACGTCACCGACGGCCGCCACTTCGTGATGATGGCTGGGTGAGTCGTCAATAAAGGCGACGAACCCTCGCGTACGCGCGGCCAAAGCGTGGACCGCCGGGCCCTTGGACCCCTCGTTGGTGACCAGGGGGTAGTTCATGCCGTGCCGCATGAGGGCGTGGCGGCGGTCGTCGCGGTGGTCGTGCGGCAGGTTGGTCAACACGACGACCTGCATCTTTTGATTGAGTCTTGCGAGTGTCTCCGCCGCGCCGTCGACAGCGCCGATGTTGCGGGTCTCGTCGCGAAAGAACCCCAGAAGCAGGGCCTTGACGGCGGGGCCGTCCAACGGCGAGCGGTCACTTTGGTGGCGAATGTTGCCGTTGAGCCGGTATGACGACCAGTCGAAAAACGCCCCGTTCCTCTCCATGTAGCGCTCAAACGCGGCCATGAAGCCGAACAGGACCTCGTCGGCGTCGGTAATCAGAAGCGGCAAACGGTTGTCCAGGGGCAGCGCCTCGATCTGCTTTTCGACGTCTGGTGGAATTGTACGCTGGACAGGTGTCATGGTTATACTACCATAGCGAGAACAAATGCGTGTCGGCCGGCAAATTGAGTGGCCGCGATCACAGCAGGTACCGAAGATGAATTTCGAGCCATAGGTTGTGGTGTGCTATGTCTTCCGGTCGATGTAGTTTATGGGAAATGCGGGTCGTTGCGGACAGCATTTGTCTGCGGTGCTCGCTGCGGGCATGCATGAGCATCGCCAATGCACGTTGGGTGAGAAACTGGCGCGGATATCATCTATGGCCAAAACTGTGCTGATCGTTGAGGACAATGAGCTCAACATGAAGCTATTCAACGATCTTCTTGACGCAAGTGGCTTCGAGACCGTTCGGGCGATGAACGGTGAGGAGGCCTTTCGTTTGGCCAAGCAGCATGTCCCCGATCTCATCATCATGGATGTTCAGCTGCCGGAGGCATCGGGACTTGAGGTGACGCAATGGATCAAGGCCGAACCGTCGACGGCTGACGTGCCGGTTGTCGCCGTGACGGCGCTTGCCATGAAGGGGGATGAAGAGAAGATTCTCAGTGCCGGTTGCGACGCCTATATTGCCAAGCCTATCTCGGTTCAGACGTTTCTTGACACCGTTAAGCGTTTCTTAGAGTGAGCCACGGGACTAGATGACCGGTCGCATCCTCGTCGTCGATGATCAACCGCTTAACGTCAAGCTTCTGGAAGCCAAGCTCACCAGCGAGTACTACGACGTTTTGACGGCATCCGACGGTCCGTCCGCGATAGAGATCGCGACGACGGAGCGTCCGGATCTGATTCTGCTCGACGTCATGATGCCGGGCATGGACGGGTTCGAGGTTTGCCGGCGTCTGCGGGCCGAACCCTCGACCATGCATATTCCGATTGTCATGGTGACCGCGCTGTCGGAAACGGAAGACCGTGTCGTCGGGTTGAGTTCCGGCGCCGACGACTTCCTGACCAAGCCGGTCGAGGATCTGGCGCTTCTGGCGCGTGTCCGGTCGCTGCTGAGATTCAAGGTGACGTTCGACGAGTTGCGCTTGCGCCTCAAGGCCGGGGCTGGCTCGACCGACGTCGACGACATTCTTCCCGATGACACCAGCCCGCAACGCGGCCGCATTCTGCTGCTGGAGGACTTTGATTCGCGCGCCCGCATGATCAACGAGGCGCTGAGCGAATCGAACGAGGTCACCGTTGAGCGCGACGACGCCGAAGCCTTGCGGCTGGCCGACGTCAGCGATTTCGACGTCGTTATCATCAGCCTGACCCTTGAGGATGTCGACGGGCTCAGGGTCTGTTCGCAGTTGCGCAGCCGGCCGGCGACGCGGCTGGTGCCGATCTTGGCACTGGTCGAGGAGGGTGACCTTGAGCAGCTCGCCAAGGCGCTCGATCTGGGCGTCACGGATTACGTCATGACGCCGCTCGACCGCAACGAGTTGATCGCCCGGGTGCGAACCCAGGTTCGCCGCAAGCACTACCAGGACCGCCTGCGCATGAACCTGGAAGAAAGTGTCTCCGCGGCGTCGATGGATGAGCTGACCCGGCTGCATAACCGCCGTTACCTGGTCAGCCACCTCGCCCGCGAGTTCGAGCGCGCGGTCGAGAACAGAAAGTCGCTGTCGCTGATCATTCTGGATGTCGACCACTTCAAGAAGGTCAATGACACGCATGGCCACGCCGTCGGCGATGAGGTCTTGGCCGAGCTCGCGCGCCGTATGATCGAGTGCACGCGGTCGAGCGATCTGTCGGCGCGGTTGGGTGGCGAGGAGTTTGTCGTGGTCATGCCCGACACGACGCTCGCGGTCGCCGAGACCGTCGCCGAGCGTCTGCGCCTTGGTGTCAGCGAGGCGTCGTTTGCGATCCCAAAATCGGACCTCTTGATCGATGTCACGATCAGCTTGGGCGTTGCCGTCAACAAGGGCGCCGACGATACGCCCGAAGACCTGCTTGCGCGCGCGGACAGGGCGCTCTACCGGGCGAAGTCCGAAGGTCGCAACCGGGTAGCCTGTGCGTCGGAGGAGCTGTTGTCGTCGGAAGCGTGAGCGCGGCCGCTGGTCTTCCGGCCGAACAAAACTGTAGGTCTGGAGAAAAACCGCCGCGTCTCTTGGTGCGGCACGAAACCGGGCGAGCTTAATGCTTCAGCTTGGTTTCCTTGAACAGCACGTGCTTACGCGCGACGGGATCGTACTTCTTGAACTGAAGCTTTTCCGTCTGGGTGCGCGGATTTTTCTTGGTCACGTAGTAGTAACCGGTGTCCGCGGTGCTCTCCAGTTTGATCAAAATGGTCGCCGGCTTTGCCATGGGACCTTCACCTTAAGCGCTTGGTCAATCGAGCGCTGGACCATACTGATAGGGGCCGGGCTGTCAAGCAAACTCGGCTTTTTCAAAGGGCTCCGGTGGCGGTCCGCCGGTGCCGGGTCGCCTGGCGGTAGGCCGCGAAAACGGCATAGGCTGCTGCGACCGCGAGCAAGGTGGCCGGAAAGGCGCCGGGACCCCAGGCCGACATGGCGCTGCCGACGGTCATGGGCCCGATCATGCCCCCGATGCCGAAGGTCAGGGTGAAGACGGCGTTGGCGGCAATCAGGGCTTGGCCGGTGAAGCGCTGGCCCAGGAGTGTCATGCCGACGGTGAAGGTCCCGCCCATGGCGCCGCCCCAAAAGATCATGGTCACCCAGAGCGCCAGACCGTCCAGGCTGTACCAGGGCGCCAGGCCGCCGTGAATGACGTAGGGCAGCAACGCGCAAGCGATGGCGATCACCGTGACGCAACCGACCAGCATCCAGCCGCGGTCGATGCGGTCGGCGAGCCAGCCGATCGGCATCTGCCAGAAGATGGCGCCGATCAGCCCGGTCCAGATCACCGCGTAGCCGATGTTGCGGTAGCCGTCGCCCAGCATGTCCATCGTGTAGAGGTGACCAAACGACATGAGCCCGCCGTCGACGAAGCCGAACATGGCGCCGGCCAACAGGACGGTCGGCGCGACCAGAAAGGCGCCCCACATGGAAACGCCGGAGGCGTCCGTGGCGTGCTTTGTGCCGGTATCCAGGTTGATGGAGCGCGTCGGCAGCAACAGAAACACCGCCGGCACGATACAGGCCGCCGCGATCAGGAAGGGCAGCCATCCGCTGCTGTCGACGCTGCCGGCGATAATCGGGCCCAGGGTCCAGCCCGCCATGCCGACGGTGCTGTAGACGCCGATCCACCGACCGCGCGTGCGGTCGTCCAGGATGCGGTTGATCCAGGTTTCGCCAGCCAGGAACAGGAGGGCGTTGCCCAGACCGAACAAGAACCGCAGGGGGAACCACACGATCACGTCGCGGAATGCCGGCAGCAGCAGAATGGTGACGAACACCATGGTCATGCCGACCAGCGTCGCCCGGAAGAAACCCAGGCGCGGGATGATCCGGGTCGCCAGCAGGGAGACGATCAAGATGCCGACGAATTGCGACGCGGCATTCAGCCCGATGATCGACTCGTCGACGCCCTGGTCCCTGAGGATTTCGGCCAAAAGAGGCCAGGTCATGCCGGTGGTGATCGCCATGACGGCGAGTGTGGCGATCAGCGCGATCAGGCAGGACCGGCGCTGCTGGGCGGTCAGCGTGATGTCACTCATGGTCGATGCGCTGACGCATGCCGACATAGTGGAGAAAGGGCACGGGCGCCGAGTGGGTTGCTTTGCTGGTCTGCCGCCAGCGCTGTTCGGCCTGGCGCAGCACAAACTCCGTCACATCGACGATGGGCAGCCGGAAGGCCTCGCTGAGCGGCAGCCAGTGGAGATCTTCCAGCTCGCCGTCCTTGATCAAGTCGCCTTCGGCGTTGTTGGCGCTGGCCAGGAAAAAGCGCGTGTTGAAACGCTTGTGCGACATGGTCGGCGTCAGGGCGCGCGCGATATAGTCCAGCGACGTCAGGTCCGGCCCGCCGCCCGATTGGCGCAGGGCATGCCAGAACGCCGATTGCGGCGCTCTGTCCAGCACATCGCTGATCGCGCGATCGATCAGAAGGTAACCGGTTTCCTCGTGGGTCTCGCGCAACGCCGCGATGGCGATCGAGGTGGCGTGTGCCTGGGTGGTGCGCCGCGTCAGCTTCTGCTTGAGGTCCCTGGGCAGGTCGAGGCCCTCGGGGACGACGCGGTCGTGCCGGTCGACCCGGCCGCCGGGAAAGACGTAGATGTTCGGCAGAAAGCTCGCGCGCTTGCGCCGACGGCCCATGAGGACTTCCGGATTGTCACCATCGCCGCGGAGCAGAACGATGCTGGCGGCGTCGCGCGGCCGCACCCTGGCAGGCGTAGTCTCCGGCATGGCGGGAACCTGAAAGAAGACGAGGAGGCGGCATGCTCCTCAATTGCCGGGCGCGTGTCCAGCACCCGGTGCGTCAAAACCTGTCGGCGTCAGGTCTCGCCGAGGACGGCGCGGCCGTTGTCGGTCAGGCGGCAGACAAGCCAGTCGGGCTTGATCGGGTTGGCGATCCACGGCTCGGCCCAGCCTTGGCGCACGCAGCTTCGAATCGTCCGCGGATCGACCTCGCGGCCGTCTTCGTCGAACAGGGGCAGCTTGCCGCCGGGCTGATCGAGCCCGCGTTGCAGCCAACGCCGCTGGACCGGTGTCGGTCTTGCCGATTCGTTGGCTGGATCTGGCTTCACGGCTGCATCTGCGCTCATCAGGGCCCCCTGTAATCCGGCGCCACGTTGGGGCGCTCTCTTGTGCGCCACATTGTAGCCGCAATTCTAGCCGGTGGCGACTCAGCCTCAATGACGTCGATCACGCCGTGTCGATTTACCCTTTTTACTCTTTTTGCTTTTTTTGGCGACCTTGCCCCTGCTTCCGGTCTTCTTTGACCGGGGTGGCCGGCCCGATGTCTCCGAGCCGCCTTCGACGAGACGAAAACTCAGGCCGGCGGTCACCGGCTCGACCTCCGCGACCTCCACGGTGACCGGCTCGCCGAGGTCATAACGCACGCCGTGGCCGACCAGTTGCTGGCGTCCTTCCATGAAACGGAACGGGCCGCCGGGCAGGCGGCTTGCCGGCAGCAGGCCGTCGGCGCCGGTCTCGTCCAGGCGCACGAACAAACCGAACCGGCCGATTCCGGTAACGCGGCCGGTCATCGTTGCGCCAATGCGGTCGGCCATGAACGAGACGACGAAGCGGTCGACCGCGTCACGCTCGGCGCGCGTCGCGCGGCGCTCCATGGCCGAGAGATGAACGCCGACCTTGTCGAAGGCCGCGCCGGCGTCGCCCGGCAACGCGCCGCCACCCAGATCGAACGCACCGATCAAGGCGCGGTGGACCAGCAGATCGGCATAACGCCGGATCGGCGAGGTGAAGTGGCAATAGGCTGGGAGCGCCAAGCCGAAGTGGCCGATGTTCTCCGGCGCGTACTCGGCCTGGGCCTGGCTGCGCAGGACCGCCTCGTTGACCGCGTCCTGCTGATCGGTCTCGTGGACGCGTTTCAGGATTTGGTTGAAGTCGCGCGGCCGCAATTGCGGCGACTTGCGCAGGCTCAGGCCCTGGCTTTCGAGGTATTCGCGCAGCGCTTCGGCCTTCTCCGGCGAGGGTTGATCGTGGATACGGTACATCGCCGGCTTACGCCGTTCTTCCAGCGCCCTGGCCGCGGCGACGTTGGCCGCGATCATCATCTCCTCGATCAGCTTGTGGCTGTCGTGGCGCGTGCGCTGCTTGATGTCGGTGACCTTGCCGTTCTCGCCGACAACGACCTTGCGTTCCGGTCGCTCGATATCCAGCGCGCCGCGTTCGGCGCGTGCTTTGCGCAGCGCGTCGTAGACGCCATAGAGATTGGCAATCAGGTCGTCGGGCAGGTCGCACGTTGTCGCGCTCGCCTTGCCGTCATGGTGGCGCTGGACCTCGTCATAGGTAAGACGCGCGGCCGAACGCATCAAACCGCGCACGAATTTCCAGCGGTGCAGGGAACCGTCGCTGCCGATCCACAGATGGACGGCGACACAGGGCCGGTCTTCGTGCGGGCGCAGCGAACAGAGATCGTTGGAGAGACGTTCCGGCAGCATCGGTACGACATGATCGGGCAGATAGACAGAGTTGCCACGGCGATAGGCGGCGCGGTCGAGTGCGCTGCCGGGCCGCACATAGTGGCTGACATCGGCGATCGCGACGATCGCGTGCCAGGCGGCGCGTCCGTCTTTGTCCGGTTCAGCCCAGACCGCATCGTCGTGGTCGCGGGCATCGCTGTCGTCGATGGTGACAAGCGGCAGATCGCGCAGGTCCTCGCGTTTGCCCAACCGGGTGACCGGCTCCGCGTCGGCGGCGACCTGCAGGGCTTCTTCGGGAAACCGGGTCGGGATGCCGTGGCTGGCGATGGCGATCAGGCTGATCGCTTCGGGGTCGGTGAGGGCGCCCAGCCGTTTAACGACCGTCGCCTGGCCCAGGCCGCGGTGGCGCTGCGGCACGGTCTCGGCGAGCACCAGGTCGCCGGACTCAAGCACGATGTCGGACGGAACGTTGGCCGCGAAGTGTCGCGCCATGCGCCGGTCGGTCGGCTCGATGCGGTCGCCGGCCGGCGTTTTGCGATAGACGCCGACGACCCGTTCGAGCTCGCGGTCCAGCAGGCGCTTAACCTTGCCGGTAAAGCTACCGTCCTCGTTGCGCTTGAGCGTGACGAGCGCGCGGTCGCCGATGCCGGGGTCGGGCACGCGCCCGCGCGACGGCAAGAGGCGAATGTGCGGCGGCGGACCGTCGCCATGCCACATCATCGGCTCGGCGATGGGTTCGCCGTCGTCGTCGAGTCCGACGACCTCGATCGCGGCCTCGGCGCCCAGGGTGCCCGGAACGCGCAACCGCTTGCCGGCTTCGCGGCCGATCAGGCCTTCGTCTTTCAGTTCGCGGATCAGGCGGTTGAGTTCGGCGCGCGGATGGCTGCCGGTGATGCGAAACGCGCGCGCGATATCGCGCTTGCTGACGCGGCCGGGGTTTTCGGTGATGAACGCGAGAATATCGTCGCGTGACGGCAGGGTCGTGGGTTCAGGTTTCCGCTTGGGCATGGTCATCCGCCTTGCCGTCGGCAGCGGAGTTTGCCTTGGCCTTCTTCGCGGCGGTCTTTTTGCTTGCGGCCTTTCTGGCCGTTGATTTTTTTGCAGTGGATTTCTTAGCCTTCTTAGATTTCTTCGCGGCCTTTTCGGCGAGCAGGGTTACGGCCTGCTCCATGGTGATGTCCTCGATCTCGACGGACTTCGGCACCGACGCGAAGATGCGGTTGTGTTCGATATAGGGGCCGTAACGGCCCTTCTTGATGACGACGGGTTTTTCGTCGTCGGGGTGTGCGCCCAGTTCGCGCAGCGGTTCGGCGGTGACACGGCCGCCGCGCGACTTGCCCTCGGCGATAACGGTAACCGCGCGGTTCAGGCCGATGGTTAGGATGTCGTCATCCTTGGGCAGCGACACATACTTGTCGCCGTGTTTGAGGAACGGACCGTAGCGGCCAATGCCCGCGACAATCGGTTTGCCGTCTTCGGGATGGGCGCCGATGTCGCGCGGCAGGCTTAGGAGACGCAGCGCGCGGTCCAGATCGACCTCGCCCGGCGCGGTACCACGGGGCAGACCGGTGCGTTTCGGTTTCTTTTCCTTATCGTCCGGGTCTGCCTCGCCGAGCTGAACATAGTGACCATAAGGTCCCTTGCGCAGGGAGACGGGCAGGCCGGTCTCGGGATCATCGCCGAGTTGTTTGGGACCGGCATTCG
>JANQGO010000307.1 GCA_028277285.1 Alphaproteobacteria bacterium
AGATGCGCGAGCAGCGCGGCAGCCGTATCGGCATGATTTTCCAGAACCCGCTGACCCACCTGAATCCCGTCATGACGGTCGGCGATCAGATTGCCGAGACCATGCGGGTGCACCGCGGCCTCAGCCGCAAGGAGGCGCTGCGCGAGGCGGTCGAAAAGCTGCGCCAGGTCGGCATTCCCGACCCCGCGTCGCGTATTGCATCATACCCCCACGAGTTTTCCGGCGGCATGCGCCAGCGCGCCATGATCGCCGGCGCGCTCGCCTGCGATCCCGCCGTGCTGATCGCCGACGAACCGACGACGGCGCTTGATGTCACCGTGCAGGCGCAGATCCTGCGTTTGCTGCTCGAACTGCGCGATCAGACCGGCCTCGCCATCATTCTGATCACCCACGATCTCGGCATCGTCGCGCAGACCTGCGATACGGTCGCGGTGATGTATGCCGGGCGTATCATCGAACGCGCGCCCAAGCGCGTGCTGCTGGAACACCCGCTGCATCCCTATACCAAGGGCCTGACCGAGTCCCAGCCCGGCGGCATGACGCCGCACGAGCCGTTGCCGTCGATCCCCGGCCAGCCGCCATCGCTGACCGCGCTGCCCGATGGCTGCCGGTTTCATCCGCGCTGTTCCTATGGCGATGCGGCCTGCCAGAGCGCGCCGCCGCCGCTGGTCGCGGTCGCCGAGCGTCATGTCAGCGCGTGTCTCAAATGGCAGGACCTGGAGCCCGGGCGATGACCGCGCTGCTCGAGGTCCGCGACCTCACGGTCCACTTTCCGGTCGAACGCGATCTCGCGGACGTCCTGGTCCGCGCCCCGCATCGTGTCGTGCGCGCCGTCAACGGCGTGTCGTTCACCTTGGAGAAAGGGCAGACGCTCGGCCTTGTCGGCGAAAGCGGCTGCGGCAAGAGCACCCTGGGGCGCGCGATCCTGAGGCTGACCGAAGCGACCTCCGGCGACGTGATCTTCGATGGCCAGTCGGTTCTGGATCTGAAAGGCGACGATCTCTTGGCGTTCCGCCGCCGCGCGCAGATGGTGTTTCAGGATCCCCATGCCTCGATGAACCCCAAGCTGACGGTCGGCCAGACCCTCGCCGAAGTGCTGCGCGTGCATCGTCTGTGTCCGAAGGACGAGATCGACGCGCGCGTGCGCGAGCTGGTCACCCATGCCGGTCTCACGCCGGACCTGATCGACCGCAAACCGGCGGGTCTCAGCGGCGGTCAGTGTCAGCGCGTCGGCATTGCGCGTGCGCTCGCTGTCAATCCTGATCTGATCATCGCCGATGAATCGGTCTCGGCCCTCGATGTATCGATCCAGGCGCAGATTTTGAATCTGTTCATGGCGCTGCGCCGCGAGCTCGATCTGACCATGGTCTTCATTTCCCATGACCTCTCCGTCGTCCGGCACATGTGTCAGATGGTCGCTGTCATGTATCTCGGTCAGATTGTCGAGTACGGGCCGTCGGAAGATGTCTTCAACAACCCCCAGCATCCCTATACGCAAGCGCTGATCACCGCGATCCCGGTGATGGATGCGGATGCCGGTCTGGCGCAGGATCTGCCGAAGGGCGAGCCGCCCAGCCCGATGCAGTTGCCGGCGGGCTGTCCGTTCCACCCGCGCTGTCCCCACGTCATGCCGGTGTGTGAAAGCGATCCCCCACCGCCCAGCCATCAGGTCGACGCCCAGGCCGTGCGCTGCCATCTCCACGCGCCCAACGCGGCGGCCTCAAGGGCTGCCGAATAGCCAAAGGGCTTTGCGTCCACTTCGATGTCGTGAAAGTATAGAACGTGAGCATTCCGATGCTCAGACAAGCAGGACGTGCGCCCGCGTGCGGTGCCGTCACTCGATCCTGTGGGGAGGACAGACATGACACGACGATTGATGCGTGCGGCATCCGCCATGGTGCTGGCCGCCGGTCTCGCCTTTGCGGCGGCGACAAGCGCGTTTGCCGATGGTGGTGTGTTGAGGATCGGCCGTGATGCCGACAGCACCGGTTTCGATCCGGTCAAGACGATCCAGAACCTGGACATCTGGGTCATGAACAACATGAACGCCTTCCTGGTCCGGTCCATGGACGGCGTGAACCTGGAGCCGGACCTCGCCGAGAGCTGGTCGATTTCCGATGACGGCCTCGTCTATACGTTCAACCTGCGCGACGCGAAGTTCTCCGACGGTACCGACGTGACCGCCGGCGACGTGGTGTTCAGCCTGACGCGTTTGCGCGACGATCCGGAATCGGTTCAGGGCGCGATGTACCAGATCATCAAGTCGGTCGACGCGGTCGACGACAAGACCGTGGCGATCACGCTGAATGAACCTTCCGCGCCGTTCCTGGCGACCCTCGCCATGTTCTCGGCCGCCATCGTGCCGGAACACGCCGTTACCGAGATGGGCGACGACTTCAACACCAACCCGGTCGGCGCCGGCGCCTTCCGCCTGAAGGAATGGGAACGCGGCGTGAAAGTCGTTCTGGAAAAGAACGAGTACTACTGGGAAGAAGGTCTGCCGAAACTTGACGGTGTCGAGTGGCACGCCATCGCCGATGACAACACGCGTATCCTGAAAGTGCAGGCGGGCGAGCTGGATGCCGCGATCTTCATTCCGTTCAACCGCGTGACGGACCTGGAAGCCGATCCCGATATCAACGTGCATCTGGACCCATCGACCCGCCAGGATCACCTGCTGGTCAACCATTCGCACGCGCCGCTCGACAACAAGGCGGTCAGGCAGGCATTGCACATGGCGGTCGACCAGGGCGCCATCGTCGATGTCGTGACCTTCGGGCTCGGCACGCCGGCGAACTCGTACCTGCCGTTGGGCGCGCTCTACTACAATCCCGACAACGAGACCTATGCCTACGACCCCGACAAGGCGCGTGAGATGCTGGATGCCGAAGGCATCGAGGATCTGGAGCTGACCTACATGGTCTCAGCCGGCGACAAGGTCGAGGAGCAGACCGCCATTCTGGTGAAGGACCAGCTCGCCCAGATCGATGTCGATGTGAACATCGTCAAGGTCGATCCCAGCCAGTTCTGGGACGAGTTGACCAGCGGCAACTACGACCTGACGGTCGGCTACTGGACCAACGACATCATCGATCCCGATCAGAAGTCGACCTTCAGCGTCGGCATGGATGACAACCTGAACTATTATACGTGGTACGAGAACCAGGACGTCGCCGACATGGTGGCCGCGGCCCGGGTTGAACTTGATCATGACAAACGTCAGGCGATCTATTACGAGATCCAGGCGCAGGCCAAAGACGACGTCAACTGGATCGACCTCTACTACAGCCCGTTCCGCAATATCTCGCGGTCCAACGTGCAAGGTTTCATGCAGAACCCGCTTGGCCGGATGATGCTGGAAGAGGTGACCATCGATCCGGCGTCGTAACCGACGACGCCACGTGACCTCGAGGCGCCGGTGCGCGAGCCCGGCGCCTCTTTCTTTTGAAACTGTGGGCGCATGCAAGGGCATACCTAAGTCGCATCCCGGACTTGATCCGGGATCCAAGAACACCGGACATGACGTCCGGGATTTACTGGTCGGCCTGCGGTGGTCATGGATCCCGGCTCGCGCTTCGCTTGGCCGGGATGCGAGGGTGGGTGTTGCGGGTGTGCTCAGGCGAACTTGCACCGGCGAACGCATTCCTTCCTGGCGCGATAACACGTAAAGTGCCGATCCCTCCCTGGATCCGGTTTCGGCCCCATGTCAACCTCAAGCCCGGCCACGGCCGACAACCGCTACACGCTGCTCATTCCGGCACTCTTTGTCGTTCTGTGGTCAAGCGGCTTTATCGCCGCGAAGGTCGGCGTGCGCGATGCCGAGCCGTTGACCTTCCTGACCATGCGTTTCGCCTTGGTCGCGGTGCTGATGGTGATCATCGCCATGGCCATGCGCGCGCCTTGGCCCCAGTCAAGGCGCGAGTTCGGCCATATCGCGGTGACCGGCGTCTTCATGCAGGCCGGCTATTTCGGCGGCGCGTGGGTATCCATGGCGATGGGCGTTGGCGCCGGCGTCTCCGCCCTCATCGTCTGCCTGCAGCCGATCCTGACCGCCATCGTGGCGGGACCGCTTCTGGGCGAACGCGTGGGCCCGCGCCAATGGCTCGGTCTGGCGCTCGGCTTCGGCGGTGTCGCGATGGTCGTCGCCAAAAAGCTGGAGCTTGGCTTCGGCACGCCGATGGCGATGGGCTGGTCGTTTGTCGCGCTCATCTGCATCACCGTCGGCACGCTCTACCAGAAACGCTATTGCCCGCACATGGACCCCAGGACCGGCGGCACGATCCAGTTCGTCATGGGCATTGTCGTGCTGGCGCCCCTTGCTCTAATCTTCGAGGACCAGCGCATCAACTGGACGACCGACTTCGTCCTGGCGCTGGTCTATGTCGCGATCTTCCTGTCGCTCATCTCGATCACGCTTCTGACCATCATGATCCGGCACGGCCAGGCGTCGCGACTGACCAGTCTGTTCTTCCTGGTGCCGCCGACGGCGACCGCCATGGCTTGGGTCATGCTGGGTGAAATCCTGACGCCGATCGGCATCGCCGGCATGGTGCTGACCGTCATCGGCGTCGCGCTGGTCATGTTGCCGGGCCGAAGAGCGGCCTGACGAAAGTGTCAGGCGTTGTAATTCTCACGCATCCAGGCAACGGACTTCGCGATCAGGTCCTCCAACACCTTGAGGTCCACATCCTCAAGCTTCTTGATGTAGAGGCAGGAGCGCCCGGTCTTGTATGTGCCGAGTTTGGCCATCAGGCCATCATAACTGCCGAAGCCCGGCATGATGTAGACGGTCAACGCTTGCTTGCGCGGCGACACGCCGGTCACGAAGAAGTCGCCCTCGCGGCCGCTGTCGTAGGTGTAGTGATAGCTGCCGAACCCGATAATGCTCGGTCCCCACATCGCCGGATCCTCACCCGTCACACGCTGCATCATCGCGATCACCGTGCGGCAGTCGTCGCGCCGTTTTTCGATGTCGATGCCATGGAGAAACGCGTCAACGCTGGCATCGTTCTTGACTGTCTTCATGGTCGCCATTGCTCGTTCAACCCATCCGTTTGCCATGCATCTTGGGCAGCGTCAGCAGTACGCCGAGCGACATGGCGGCCGCCAGGATCACGTACCACGCTATCGCCATCGCATCGCCGGTTGACGTCACAAGCCAAGCGGCGACCACGGGCGCGGTGCCGCCCAACACCGCATAGGTGACGTTATAGGCCAGGCCGGTGGCGCTCATGCGTGTGTGGCGCGGAAACAAATCCGCCATCGCGACCGGCAGGCATGCGCCATATGTCCCGACCAAAAAAGCGATGCCCGCTTGTCCGGCCACGATGATCCAGAAGCTGTGGTGGTGCATCAACCAGATCAGTGGATATGCCAGCACGATAAGACCGGCTGCCGCGACGATCATGAGCACCCGGCACCCCACGCGATCGGCGATGATCCCGCCAAGCGGCAGGGCCACCAGAATGACGAAAAGGCTGATCGTGTTGATGTCAAGCGCCCTGGCGTGGGTCATGCCCGTCTCCGCGACGATCCAGGACGCGGCATAGATGAAGACGGTGTAAAAGACGACGGCGGTCAACGCAGCCAAGCCCGCGACCTGGAGCAGCTGCGGCCATGCGGTTGTTGCCGCCTCGATGATCGGCGCCTTCTCGGGTCGGTCGGTGCTCGCGTCCTCGTCGATACCGCGCCGGATGATCAGACCGAGCAGCGCGACGATGATCCCCAGCAGGAACGGTATCCGCCAGCCCCAAGCCAGCATTTCTTCGTGCGTCGTGAGCTCCGAAACAAGGGCGGCGACACCGGAGCCCAACAGGGTTCCCACAATGCCGCCCCACAGGCTCCACGAAGCAAAGAAGTTGCGCCGGTTCGCCGGCGCCCGTTCGCACAGGAAGGCGAACGAGCCGGTGTACTCACCGCCGACCGACAGGCCCTGGGCCAGGCGCAGAAGCACGACGATGACGGCGGCGGTGACGCCGATGTCCAAGGTCGTCGGCATAAGCCCCAGCGCAAAGGTCGGGATCGCCATCAAGGCGATCGAGACCGTCAGCGCGCGCCGCCGGCCGAACCGGTCGCCGATATGGCCGATCACGATCCCGCCCACCGGCCGCATCAGGAAGCCGGCCGCAAAGGCGCCGAAGGCAGCGATCAGAGACGCGGTGGGATCGTCGGAGGGAAAGAACAGCCTGCCGATGGTCGGCGCCAGAAAGCCGTAGATGGCGAAGTCGTACCATTCCAGCACGTTGCCGACCAATCCAGCAGCGACGACCCGACGGTGTGATGTCGTCCCCGTCGCCATGGCATCCCCCTTGTCCGCCCGATGTCGCCCGTGCGCAAGGGCGCGTCACCGACGGTAGACGGCTGTTTTATGGGGCGTCCGCGCCGTTGTCACGTGCGCGCTCTCGACTGCCAACACGTCGGGCGCGATGGTAAAGCGCCGCCGATTTCCCGCGTCATGACAACCTTGTCACGACCGTGCTCTAATCATGCGACTCGTCTGGATCCGCAACGACGTGGGAGAGGGAACAATGCTGCGCGGACTTGGTTCGACAATCGGCTGTCTCAGCCTCCTGATCGTGCTTATGGCGGCGCCCGCCATGGCGGATCTGGAGTCCGGCCTCGAAGCCTACGACCGCGGCGACATGAAGACGGCCTATCAAGCGTTCCTGGCGGCGGCGGAAAAAGGCGATGCGGAGGCCCAATACTATCTGGGCACCATGTATCTGGACGGTTTCGGCACCAAACAGAACTTCGCCGAGGCGGCGGCCTGGTTCCGCAAGGCGGCCGAGCAGGGCGATGCCGACGCACAGTTCGAGCTCAGCAATATGCTCTATTGGGGAGACGGCGTTCCCGTCGACTTGAAGGAGTCGGCGTACTGGACCCGGCAGGCGGCCGAGCAGGGGCTTGCGGCGGCCCAGCTTGCCCTTGGCGACATGTACTACCTCGGCGAGGGCGTGCCGATGGATCTCGAGGAGTCCGCCCGATGGACCTTGATGGCCGCCGAGCAGGGCGATGCCGAAGCGCAGTACCAGATGGCTCTGAATCACTACTACGGCGAGGGCGTGCCGGAGGATCTCGCGGAGTATGTCCGCTGGACCGAACTTGCCGCCAATCAGGGGCACTTTGACGCGCAGTTCGACATGGGCGAGATCTACTTCTACGGCGATGGCGTCGCGGTCGACCTCGCCGAGGCCGAACGCTGGTATCAGATCGCGGCGGACCAAGGGCACCCCGACGCCCAAGCCCGCCTGATCGAGATCATCGGTAAAGACGGCCCCGTCGATCCCGCGCTCATCGGGCAATGGGAACTCTATGCCCATATCGACCAGCAATGGCGGCGCTGGATGCTCGATATCGCCGCCGACGGCACCTACAGCTTCTACGACAACGGCACCTTCGGCCACAGCGGCACGTTCGAGGCCAAAGACGGCAACTGGCAGCTTGTCTCGCAGACCAACACCTGGACGGATGGTGGCAGCTATCAGATGCCCCACGGCGATGTGTTCAACATGATCGGCAGCCTGGGCCCGGGCAGCTGGCACCGCGTCTATCAGTAACCGCGCATCAGAACGTCTTTAGCCCGGTCACCGGTAGCAGGACGCTATAAAGCGACGTTGTCGCGGTGATGAACAGGCGGTGGCGTTTCGGACCGCCGAAACAAACGTTGGAGACGCATTCGGGTATCAGGATTTTGCCAAGCAGTTTTCCCGTGGCGTCCAGGCAATGCACGCCATCCTCTGCGCTTGTCCAGATGCGGCCCCGGTTGTCGAAACGGAATCCGTCAAAGCCGCCGGCCGTACAGGTGGCGAACACCGCACCACCCGTCAAGCCACCGTCGTCGCCGACATCGAAGACGCGCATGTGGCGTTCGCCTTTGCCGTGCGTCGTGCCTGCGCTGTCGACGATAAAGAGCCTCTTTTCGTCGAGGGAAAAGGCCAGGCCATTGGGCCGCGAAAAATCGTCGGCGACGATGCGGCAGGCGCCGGACTGCGGGTCCAGACGATATACGTAGCAGCCGTTAAGTTCCGGATCGGCCTCATACCCTTCGTAGTTCGAGTCGATGCCATAGGCGGGGTCGGTAAACCAGATCGAGCCGTCGGACTTCACAACGACATCGTTCGGGCTGTTGAACCGTTTGCCGTCAAACCGGTCGACGAGCACCGTCAAGGAACCGTCATGCTCGGTGCGCGTGACACGCCGCGTGCCGTGCTCGCAACTGATCAGGCGGCCTTCGCGATCGACCGTGTTGCCGTTGGTGTAACGTCCGGCGCCGGCAACCAACACGCCGGTTTCGCCGGTCGTCTCGTCCCAGCGCAGAAGTTGGTCGTTGGGAATGTCGCTGAAGACAAGTGACCGCAATGCCGGAAAGTAGGCCGGACCCTCTGTCCACCGGCCGCAGCGCCATAGTTGTTCGACCCGCGCGCTTGTGTTCACAAGCCGTTCGAAAGCAGGGTCCAGTATCTCAAATTCCGTATCGGCCATAACACCCCATCGCGTTGTCCGCAGGCAGCCTGCCACAGCCCAAACGCCGCGCAAACAAACGCGTGAATGGCACTAACAGGTGTTCTTTGGTTTGCTCTACTCATAGATAGAGAGCGGATTCACATGGTTAGGTGGAACCGCCAGAGGTTCCACCTAACCATGATCCGCTCTAGGCGTCCTCGGCGCCGCCTTCTTCCTTGCGCCGTGCGACATAGGCGTCGAGCTCCTCGCGGATCGCCGGATCAAGCGCCGGTTCTTCGTAGGTCTCCAACAACTGTTTCCAGATCCGGTTGGCCCGCTGCGCGGCGTCCGGGCTGCCGGCTTCCGACCAGGTCTCGAAATTGCGCCAGTCGCTCAGCATAGGCGCATAGAAAGCGGTCTCATAACGTTCCAGGGTGTGCTGGGCGCCGAAGAAGTGGCCGCCGGGCCCGACCTCGCGCATGGCGTCGAGCCCGATCGCATCGTCGCTGACTTCCAGCGGCTCCAGCGTCTCGAACATCATCTGGATCATTTCCGCGTCGATCACCATCTTCTCGAAGCTGGAGACCAGGCCGCCTTCAAGCCAGCCCGCGCCGTGATGGATCATGTTGCCGTGGGCCAGGATAGCCGCCCATAGCGACATGCCGGACTCATAGGCGCCTTGCGCGTCCGGCGCGTTCGACGCGTTGACGTTGCTGGTGCGGAAGGGAATACCGTAACGGCGCGCCAACTGGCCGCCGGCCAGAGTCGCCTTGACGTATTCCGGTGTGCCAAAAGCGGGCGCGCCCGACTTCATGTCGACATTGCTGGTGAAACCGCCATACATCACGGGATTGCCGGGATTGACGAGCTGCACCAGGGCGAGCGCCGCCAACGCTTCGGCGTTCTGCTGGGTCAGCGCCCCGGCCAGCGTCGCCGGCGCCATTGCGCCGCACAGCGTGAACGGCGTGATCGCGACACCCTGGCCGGCGCGCGCCATCTCGATCAGGCCCTCGCTCATCGGCCCGTCCAGGCGCAGCGGCGAGTTGGTATTGATCAACGTCATCAGCCCGGGCTTCGCACGCATCTCGTCGTCGCCGATCTGGCGCGCGATCTTGTTCATGGCGATGCCGTCCCGGCACCGGTCGCCGCCCAGGGAATAGGTGCGCCACGCCCGGTCGGTCAGCGTGATGAACGCGATGTAGCAGTCCAGATGGCGCGTCGGCACCGGCAGGTCCTGGGGTTCGACCGGATAGCCCGCGTAGTAATGGATGACGTTCAGGCTTTGCGACAGGCGCAGGAGATCGCAGAAGTCGTCATAGCTGCCGGGACGCCGGCCGCGATCCAGGTCGGAACAGTTGGGCGTGCTGCTGACGGCGGTCACGACCACATGGTTGCCGCCGAACACCACGTCGCGTTCGGGGTTGCGGCTGTGGATGGTGAATGCGGACGGCGCCTTGGCGATGTGCTCCATCACCATGGCGCGGTCGAAGCGCACGCGCATGGTCGCGTCGTCGACATCGGCGCCGGCCTCTTTCAGAAGTCGCCGCGCGCTCTCACCCATCACCTCCATGCCGAGATCCTCGAGCACCTGAAGCGAGCTGTTGTGGATGTGCTCGATCTGATCGGCGCTCAGGATATCGACCGGCGGGAAGCGGTTCCGGACCTGCCGCCAGGGCAGTTGATGCAGGGCGCCTTTGGCCCGGCCGCCGGCTTGGCGTCTTGATGTGCGTCGCGCCATGGAAATCCGCCTGAACTGTTCTCTACGAGGTTCGGCGAAAGGCTAGGGAGCGCGCCATGCCGCTGGAAAGCACCAGGGCGTCACCTTTGGTCACGAATACGCCACACCCGGAAAGGCGAGGACGGTCAGGCGGCGTCCTTGGTCTCGGCTTTGCGCCGTGTGATGAAATCCTCGAGCGCTTCGTCGATCGCCGGGTCCATGGGCGGCGGGCTGTAGTCGTCCAGCAGTTGTTTCCAGATGGCGTTGGCGCGCTGGGCCGCGTCCGGGCTGCCGGCCTCGACCCAGCTCTCGAAGTTGCGCCAGTCCGAGACGACGGGCTCGTAGAACGCGTTCTCGTAGCGATCGAGCGTGTGCTGGGTGCCGAAAAAGTGGCCGCCGGGACCGACATCGGCCATGGCGTCGATGCCGATCTCCGCATCCGTCACCGTAATGGGGGACAGGACCTCGGCGATCATCTGCAGCATTTCGACGTCGATGATCATCTTCTCGAAACTTGCCACCAGCCCGCCTTCCAGCCAGCCCGCGCCGTGCATCATCAGATTGACGTGGCCCATGACGGCGCCCCAGATAGACATCTGCGACTCGTACGCCGCCTGCGCATCCGGCGCGTTCGACGCGTTGGTGTTGCTGGAGCGGTAGGGCACGCCGTTCAGCCGTGCCAGCTGGCCGCCGATCAGCGCCGCGCGCGTGTATTCCGGTGTGCCGAAAGCGGGCGCGCCCGACTTCATGTCGACATTGCTGGTAAAGCCGCCATACATCACCGGCGCGCCGGGGTTGGCGAGCTGGATCAGCGTCATGCCGGCCAGCGCCTCGGCGTTCTGCTGGGTCAGCGCGCCGACCACGGTCGCCGGTGCCATGGCGCCGCACAAGGTGAACGGCGTCACGATGACCGGCTGATGATGATCGGCCATGCGCAACAGGCCATCCAGCATCGGGCCGTCATAGCGCAGCGGCGAGTTGGCGTTGACCACCGTCACCACGCTCGGCTCCTGCAGCAACTGCTCGCGGTCGATACCGCGCACCATGCAGATGATATCGAGCGCGTCTTCGACGCGGTCGCGACCCAGGGAATAGGCATGCCAGGCCCGGTCGGTCAGGCGCGCGAACGCCGCGTAACAATCCAGATGGCGGGTCGGTGCGGGCAGGTCGGTCGGCTCGACCGGATAGCCGCAGACCAGATGCAGGATGTTGAGGCTCTGCGCCAGCCTGAGGAAGTTCTGATAGTCGGCGAAGTTGCCCTCGCGACGGCCGTTATCCAGATCAGACGCGAAGGGCGGGCTGGCGACCGGCGAAAAGGCGATCGCGTTGCCGCCGATCTCCAGGTTGCGTTCGGGGTTGCGGGCATGAAGCGTGAAACGGTCCGGCGCCTTGGCGACGGCCTCTGTGACCAGGTTGCGGTCGAACCGGACGCGCCGGTTGCCCCGGTCGACGTCGGCGCCGGCCGTCTGGAGAATGTCGAGCGCGCGGTCCTCCAGGAACTCGATGCCGATCTCTTCCAAGACATCCAGCGACCGGTTCTGGATCATCTGAAGCTCGTCGGCGGAGACCGCCTCAAGCGGCGGGAACGGGTTGGTGACCCGCCGCCAGGGCAACTGACGAAAACCTTGCCCCTTGCTGCGCCTTTCTCTTCGGCGCGACCGCTCCCTTGTCATGGATGTTATCCTTTGAACAGAACCCTTTAGGGGGTGACGCTAAGGCCGCAATCGAGCCATGTAAACAAGCTTGCGCTGACGCAATCGCAGGTTTAATCCGGAGCCTCAAGCATCGCCGCATGTGCGATGCCCCAGGTGGTGCAGATCGAAACGATGACCGACGACTTTCGGCTGGTGCCCGGCCAGCTCACGCTCAACGATATCGCCGTGCTCGGCGGTGCGGGAAACCGCCTGACGGTGGATGATGGCGCGTGGGCCGCGGTCGAACGGGCCTCCGACCTCGTTCAGGCGGTCGCCGACGGGAC
>JANQGO010000362.1 GCA_028277285.1 Alphaproteobacteria bacterium
GCGCGCATCGCGGTGCCGCTGGGCGCCATCGGCATCATCTATGAATCGCGGCCGAACGTCACCGCCGACGCCGGCGGCTTGTGCCTGAAGGCCGGCAACGCGGCGATCCTGCGCGGAGGATCGGAAAGCTTCCATTCCTCCCACGTCATCACCGCCTGCCTGCATCAGGGGCTGCGCGAGGCCGGCCTGCCGGAAACGGCGGTCCAGTTGGTGCCGACGACCGACCGGGCTGCGGTCGGCGAAATGCTGACGATGACGCGCTGGATCGACATCATCGTCCCGCGCGGCGGCCAGACCCTGGTCGAGCGGGTCCAGAACGAAAGCCGGGTCCCGGTGATCGCCCACCTGATGGGTCTGTGCCACACCTATGTCGACGACGACGCCGACCCTGATATGGCACGCGACATCGCATTCAACGCCAAGCTTCGACGCACCGGTATCTGCGGGGCCATGGAGACCCTGTTGTTCGACCGGCGTCTGGATGACGACACGCGCCGGATGGTCGTGACACCGCTTTTGGATGCCGGGTGCGAACTGCGTGGCGACGCCGCGACAATGCGTCTGGATACCCGCATCCGACCCGCTAGCGACGAGGACTGGGATACCGAGCACCTGGATACGATCCTGTCGGTGCGCGAGGTCGACGGCGTTAAGGGCGCCCTCGAACATATCGCCCGGCACGGTTCGGATCACACCGATGCCATCGTCACCGAGAACGCCGCAGCCGCCGAGCACTTCCTGGCAGCGGTCGACAGCGCGATCGCCATGTGGAACACGTCGACCCAGTTTGCCGATGGCGGCGAGTTCGGCATGGGTGCGGAGATCGGCATTTCGACCAACCGCCTGCACGCGCGCGGTCCGGTCGGCGTCGACCAGCTCACGACGTTCAAGTATGTCGTGCGCGGCAGCGGACAAACGCGACCCTGATCTCGGACCTCGCCCTTTTGGCATCGGCGGCGGGCCGCAGCATCGGCCTGCTGGGCGGCTCGTTCAATCCGGCCCACGAAGGTCACGTGTTTGTCACGCGTATGGCGTTACACTCCCTGCGCTTGGACGAGGTCTGGTGGTTGGTCGCACCGCAAAATCCGTCAAAATCGACATCCGGCATGGCGCCGCTTGACGAGCGTCTGGCGAACGCCCAGGCGTTTGTCGATCTGCCGCGGGTCCGCGTGACCGATATCGAGGATCGGCTTGGCACACGCTACACCGCCGATACCCTGCGTTGCCTACGCCGGCGCAGCCCGACCGCACGTTTCGTCTGGCTGATGGGCGCCGACAATCTGGCGACCATTCATCGCTGGCACGAATGGTACCGAATCTTCACAACTGTGCCCGTTGCGGTTTTCGACCGGGCTCCTTATTCTTTGAGTTGTCTGGCCAGTCCGGCGGCTATTCGGTTCCGCCGCAACAGGATCGCACCGCTGAGGGCGCGCGATCTGGCCGACCAGGAGGCGCCGGCCTGGACCTATTTGATGGGCCCACGCCACCCGGCATCGGCAACCGCGATCAGGACAGGTCAGGCCAAGTTCCGGCATGCCGGCGCTTGAACGAGGTGACAGTGCATGGCGACAACAGTGAAGGGAGCATCCCGATAGTAAAAAATCGTCCCCGCGGGGCCGAAGCCCCGACGATAGCGGCGCTTATCATCAGCGCCCTTGAAGACGGCAAGGCCGACGATATTGTCGAGATAGATCTTGCCGGCAAAACCAGCATCGCAGACAGAATGATCATCGCCAGCGGCGGCTCGCAGCGCCAGGTTCTTGCGCTGACCGATCGCGTATTGAAAGCGTTGAAGGAGACCGGGCACAAGGCGATCGGCGTTGAAGGCCGCTCGCAAGGCGACTGGGTCCTGGTCGATCTTGGCGATGTCATCCTGCACATCTTCCGGCCCGAGACGCGCGAGCATTACGGCCTGGAGAAGATGTGGTCGGTCGCTTTGCCGCCGGCCGAGCCGATGGAAGCGCGCGCCTGATCGTGTCATGCGGATTACGATTGCGGCGGTCGGCCGCCTGCGAAACGGACCGATCCGTGATCTGATCAGCGACTACACCAAACGCCTGCCGTGGGACCTGACGATCCGGGAGATCGCCGAGGGCCGGCAGGCGAGCCGGCGCAAAGATGATGAGGCCACAGCCCTGCTGGCTTGCGTTGCCGACGGCGCCGGTGTCATCGCGCTCGACGGGCGCGGCAAAGACCTGACAAGCGAAGACCTGGCCGGTTGGCTGGCCAAGCGCCGGGACGATGGCCAGCGGGACTGGACCGTTGTGATCGGCGGCGCGGATGGCCTGGGCGCGGCCGTGCTTGACCGAGCCGATCTGGTGCTGTCGCTCGGCCGCCTGACCTGGCCCCACATGCTGGCGCGGCTGCTCGTGGTTGAGCAACTCTATCGCGCCCACACCATCCAAACCGGCCACCCCTATCACCGGGAATGACCTGCCGCAGAGATGACACGGTTGTGCGCGAAGCAACGATTGTGCGCACTACAAGGCCAGCCAAGCCACTGATATAAGGTGCCCATGAATCAACCGACCCGGCCGGGCCCCGTCGTTCTTTGTATTCTGGACGGCTGGGGTTGTGGCCCCGAAACGCCCGATAACGCGATTCGCGCCGCCCAAACCCCGGTTTGGGAGCGTTTCAAGGCATCGGCGCCCCATACCCAGCTCGACACCTCCGGCGAGGCGGTCGGGCTGCCGTGCGGCCAAATGGGCAATTCGGAGGTCGGCCACCTGACCATGGGCGCCGGGCGCATCATGATGCAGGACCTGCCGCGCATCGACCGGGCGGTGGCCGATGGCTCGCTGGCCACGAACCCGGTCCTGGCAAGCCTTATAGACGGTGTGAAGCGCGGTACCGGCCGCTGCCACCTGATGGGCCTGCTGTCGCCTGGCGGTGTCCACAGCCATCAGGACCACATGGCGGCGCTCGCCAACATCCTGGCCGAACACGGGATCGAGGTCATGGTCCACGCCATCCTCGACGGGCGCGACACACCCCCGTCGAGCGCCGAGGACTTCATCCGGGCCTTTTCGGCAGCGGCGCCGAAAGCAATCTTCGCGACCGTCATCGGGCGTTACTACGCCATGGACCGCGACAAACGCTGGGAGCGGGTCCAGCTGACCTATGACGCCCTTGTTTCCGGGCGCGGCCACGGCGCCGCGACCGCGCTGGACGCCTTGCACAACGCCTATGACAAGGGTCAAACCGACGAGTTTGTCGAACCGTCCGTGATCGGCGGCTATGACGGCATGCGCGACGGCGATGGCCTGATCATGGCGAACTTCCGGGCCGATCGCGCCCGCCAGATCCTGGATGCGCTGCTTGATCCGGATTTCGACGGCTTCAAACGTTCGCGCCGGGTGGCGTTTTCAGCCGCCGCGGGCATGGTGTCCTATTCCAACGCGCTCGATCCGTTGCTGCCGTCACTGTTCGCGCCGCAGCATGTCAGCAAGAGCCTGGGCAGTCTGGTCGCCGACGCCGGCCTGCGCCAGTTGCGGATCGCGGAAACCGAGAAGTACGCGCACGTGACCTATTTCTTCAACGGCGGCGAGGAGCATGTCTTCAAGGGAGAGGACCGGATTCTGGTCCCCTCGCCCAAGGTCGCGACCTATGACCTGAAACCGGAAATGTCGGCCGAAGAGGTGACGGACAAACTGGTGGCGGCGATCCGCGCGCGCAGTTTTGACGTAGTCATCTGTAACTTCGCCAACCCAGACATGGTCGGCCATACCGGCGTCCTGGCCGCCGCCATCAAGGCTGTCGAGGTGGTGGATACGTGCCTGGGTAGGATCGCCGATGCCGTGAACGACGCCGGCGGCTTGCTCTTGATCACGGCCGACCACGGAAACATCGAGACCATGCGCGACCCGCAAACAGGCAGTGTTCACACGGCCCACACCACGAACCCGGTTCCCCTGGTTCTGGTCGGTGCCGAGCCCGGCATCGTGCTGGAGCGCGGCCGGCTGTGCGATATCGCGCCGACTTTGCTTGACCTGCTGCATCTGGAACAGCCGAGCGAAATGACGGGCCACACGCTGATTGCCGCGAGGCAGAAACGTGCGGCGGGTTAGCCGTATCGCCACGGCTCTCGCCACCGGCGCCCTCGCTGTCGTCGTCGTTCTGCCGGCGGCCTTGGCGCAAGACGCCGACGACGATCCTGGCTTGAGGCTGGAATCCGTCGAACGGGAGCTTGACGAAACCCGGCAGGCGCGCGAGGCGCTCGGCGAGGAGGCCGCGGCGATCGCGAACGAGTTGGACGAACTGCGCCAGGCCATGCTGGCCACCGCCGCGCGAATCCGCGAGCACGAAACGTCAGCCGAGGAGTTGAGCACCACGCTGATCAGCCTGAACGCGGAACTCGACGACCGTCGCGCCGCGTTCGATGCGCGACGCGATCAACTGGCCCTGGTGTTGTCGGCCCTGCAGCGGATCGCGCGCCAGCCTGCCGATATGCTGATCGCCTTGCCGCGCTCGCCGACCGATACCCATCGCACCGCGATGCTTCTGGCCTCGGTCACGCCCTATCTGGACGAACAGGCCGCGCTGATCGCGCACGACATCGCGACCCTGAACGCGCTGAAACTGCGTATCGCCGAGCAGAGTGAAGAGTTGGAAGCGGTGCGCGCCAGCGCGCGCGAACAGCACGACGTCGTGGCCGGTCTGGTCGCGCGCAAGGAGGAGATCCTGTCCGGCCTGCAGAGCGAACAGGCCGCGCTCACCGCGCGCAACGAAGCGTTGACGGTAGAGGCCGGCAATCTGCGCGACCTGCTGCGCCAACTGGCCGAGCAGGCTGCCGCCGAGCGCGCCGAGGGCGCCAGCCCCGAGAGTGTCGCGGCGGCCGGCGCAATCGCCACCATGACGTTCGCGGCAGCCCAGGGGAACCTCCCGCTTCCCGTGCGCGGCGAGATCGTGACCGGTTTCAACGCCGCCGTCGACAATGGTGAGCGCAGCGAGGGCATCGTCATCGCGACTGCCGGCGGCGCGCAGGTGGTGACGCCGTATGACGGCCGAATCGTCTATTCCGGCGTTTTTGGGCACTACGGGCTAATGTTGATCATCGCGCATGGCGAGGGATACCATACGGTGTTGGCTGGCTTTTCGCGTGTTGATGCCGTACTGGGCCAGTGGCTATTGGCCGGTGAACCCGTTGGGGTCATGGCGGAAGGGGTCGATAACCCCCAACGCCTGTATGTCGAATTTCGACGCAATGGTGAACCTATTAATCCGCTGCCGTGGCTTGCGGCTGGCGACAACAAGGTGAATGGATGATGAAAAAGATTGTTCTGGTGGCGGGCCTGGCTCTTGCCTTACTGGCGCCCCACACAACCCATGTCGATGCGGCCAGCTCCGATACCTATCGACAGCTCAACCTGTTCGGCGACGTGTTTGAACGCGTGCGCGCCGAATATGTCGAGGAGGTAACCGACGAAGAACTGATCGAGGCCGCCATTCGCGGCATGTTGAGTTCGCTCGATCCGCACTCCAGCTATCTCAACCCCGAGAGTTTCGGCGAGATGCAGGTCCAGACCCGCGGCGAGTTTGGCGGTTTGGGTATCGAGGTCACCATGGAAGACGGGCTGGTCCGGGTCGTGTCGCCGATCGACGATACGCCGGCCTTCCGCGCCGGTATCGAGGCCGGTGATCTGATTACCCACCTCGACGGCGAACCGATCCTGGGGATGACCTTAGGCGACGCGGTGGACCGTATGCGTGGTCCCGTCAACACCGACATCGTCCTGACCGTGTTGCGCGAGGGTGTCGAGGAGCCGCTCGAAATCACCATCACCCGCGACATCATCGTCATCCAGTCCGTGCGCTCGCGCGTCGAAGACAAGGTCGGCTACATCCGCGTCACCTCATTCAACGAACAGGCCGACGAGGGCGTGAAGGAAGCGCTCGAAGAGATCAAGGCCGAACTGGGCGACGAGCTGCAGGGCCTCGTTCTGGACCTCAGGAACAATCCCGGCGGCCTGCTGGATCAGGCGATTGCCATTTCGGATGCTTTCCTGGATCAAGGCGAGATCGTTTCGACCCGCGGCCGTCGTCCGGACAGCTCCCAGCGGTTCAATGCCCGCGCCGGCGATCTGGCCGAGGGCCTGCCCATTGTCGTGCTGATCAACGGCGGTTCCGCCTCGGCGTCGGAAATTGTGGCCGGCGCGCTGCAGGATCACCGCCGCGCCATCATCATGGGCACCGACTCGTTCGGCAAAGGCTCGGTGCAGACCATCATTCCCCTGCCCGGCCATGGCGCCATGCGCCTGACCACGGCGCGCTACTATACGCCCTCCGGGACCTCGATCCAGGCCAAGGGCATCGTGCCGGATATCTATGTTGCAACGGCCACAATCGATACGCTCGATGAGAGCCTGGAGCGGCACGAAGCCGATCTTCGGAACTCCCTTGATGCCGAAGGCACCGACGAAGACATCGACGACGTTGTCGGCGAAGAGGTTCTGGACGAGAACATCGAAGAGGAAATCTCGGAGGAAGAAGCGGCGATCGACGATTCCGGCCGCTCCGAACAGGCGCGTGAGGATTACCAGCTCAATCGTGCCCTCGACCTTCTGGAAGGCCTCTATCTGCTCCAGGACGTGGTCGCCCAGAACAACCAGTAAGCGCCGTTGTCGGCGGGCGATTTACCCTATAGGCGTTGTGCCGGCGTGGTCCTGATCGACCGCGCCGGCCTGGTTTTTGCCGGCTGCCGCATCGACGGCATGGGCTGGCAGATGCCCCAGGGCGGTATCGACAAAGGCGAAACGCCACGCGATGCCGCCTTGCGCGAACTGCTGGAGGAAATCGGCACCAACAAGGGCGAGATTGTTGCCGAGACCGCCGACTGGCTGACCTATGACCTGCCCGAGCACCTGATCGGCAAGGCGCTGAAGGGCCGCTACCGCGGCCAGACCCAGAAGTGGTTCGCCATGCGGTTCACCGGTTCCGACGACGACATCGACGTTCAAGGCGTTGAGGATCCCGAATTCGATGGCTGGACCTGGATGCGTGCGGCGGACATGGCCGAGCACATCATCGCCTTCAAACGCGATGTCTATCGCCAAGTCTTCGACGAGTTCAGCGGTTTGCTGCGCTAAGAGCATGCCCTGCTAACGCAGGGCCGGTGATACCAACTAAACCGTCAACCCCCTCAGAAACCGGGTGCGGCTTCCTGCAACTGGCGGCGGCGGCGGTCGAAGGCACGCCACGCCAACCGGTTCGAGAACTGACCGACACGGCTTTGCGGCTTCACGCCGACGGCCTTCATCACCATGTTGGTGGCAAGCTGGACATGTCCGCGTTCATAGCGCGGCAACGCGCGGCTGCCATAGGCCGCGATACAGGCCTTGCGGTCGTAGGGACCGGGGATCTTGTTGGCGGCATAGTAGGCATAGGCGAGTTCGTCGTCCTCGCCTTCGATCAGACGTCCGACCGCCACCTTCATGCGCTGCACCAGCCACGGTTTCTCCGTCTTGCGGTAGCGCTTCATGTGGTCGAAGAAGAGCTTGTAGTGACGGAACTCGTCGGCCGCGATGTTGCCGCAGATCTGCTTCAGGACCGGTTCGTCGGTCGAATCGCGCAGCGCGCTGTAATAGGACGATGTACCGACCTCGACCACGCAACGGGCAATCAGCTCGCGGCAGCGCGAGCCGCGCACCGAGGCATCGGTTTCCAACGGCAGACTGAATCCTTCGGTGAAGCGTTTGAAGGCCTCGTCGAAGTCCCATTCGGGATCCGCCAGCTCGGCCCAGCGGCGCAGCGCCTCGCCGTGCTGAACCTCTTCCTCGGCCCAGTCCCACGCCGCCTTGATGAACACCGCATCGCCCGCGAACACCTTCTCCAGGTAACGCGCGTAATCGTTGCCGTTGAATTCGACCATGCTGGCCGCCTTGATGATACGGACCGTATCTTCATCGGTCTTCGCTCGATCAAACGCACCCCAGTCGATGTCATCGAGGGTCCAGTGTCGCATCTTGAGTCCCCGCTCCTCGCGCCGCAGCCCACGAACGGCTGCCTACACCCCTTCGCGTTCTTATGTAGTCTACAGGAGAGCCCCGGGCAAGATTGGGGCATGCCGATTCAACACCGAAAAGTTGAACCAAAAGAAAACAAGATCAACTCTGTGGAAGGATTAGGCCTTAGGGCAGATCCTGTTTTGGTGGAATCGCTTCGAGATTCCGTCAAGGCAGGTCAAACCGCTCTAGGCGGCCGCTTCCCGCATCGCCTGCAACACCGTCAGACGGGCTTCCGCCCGGGCCCGTTCGCCGTCGCTTTCCGCGTCCCTCAGGTCAAGCTCGACGTCCTGAATGCGCCGGTCGACATCGGCGGTGTCGATATCCTCGACCATGGCGGCGTCTTCGGCCAGAACCGTGCAACGCTCCGGCGTGACCTCGGCAAAACCGCCGCCGACAAAGACACGGTGGGCGATCTTGCCGCCATCATGGATATCGATGACACCGGGCCGAACCGTCGAGATCATCGGCGTATGACCGGGCAGCACGCCGAAATCGCCCTCGTTGCCCGGCACGGTGATCATATCGAAGGCTTCGGAGACCAACAGGCGCTCCGGGCTGACCAGTTCGAAGTTGACCTTATCGTCGGCCATGACCAGCGTAACTCCTTAGGCCGCTTCGGCGGCGAGGCGCTTGGCCTTTTCGACCGCGTCCTCGATCTTGCCTACCATGTAGAACGCCTGCTCGGGCAGGTCGTCGTACTCGCCGGCGACAATCGCCTTGAAGCCCTTGATGGTGTCTTCCAGCTCGACATAGACGCCGGGCGCGCCGGTGAAGACCTCTGCGACGTGGAACGGCTGGGACAGGAAGCGCTGGATCTTGCGCGCGCGCGCGACGACCAGACGGTCTTCTTCCGACAGTTCGTCCATGCCCAGGATGGCAATGATGTCCTGAAGCGACTTGTAGCGCTGCAGGACCTCCTGCACCGAACGGGCGACGTCGTAGTGCTCGTTGCCGATGACGCGGGGATCGAGAATGCGCGAGGTGGAATCGAGCGGGTCGACCGCCGGGTAAATGCCGAGCTCGGCGATCTGGCGCGACAACACGGTGGTGGCGTCCAGATGCGAGAACGACGTCGCCGGCGCCGGGTCGGTCAAGTCGTCGGCCGGGACGTAAATCGCCTGCACCGACGTGATCGAGCCCTTGTTGGTCGAGGTAATGCGTTCCTGAAGCGCGCCCATATCGGTCGCCAGCGTCGGCTGATAACCGACCGCGCTGGGGATCCGGCCGAGCAGCGCCGACACCTCGGAGCCCGCCTGGGTGAAACGGAAGATGTTATCGACGAACAGCAGCACGTCCTGGCCTTCCGCGTCGCGGAAGTATTCGGCGAGCGTCAGGCCGCTCAGGCCGACGCGCGCGCGGGCACCGGGAGGTTCATTCATCTGGCCATAGACCAGCGCGCATTTCGACTGATCGCCTTCCAGGTCGATAACGCCCGACTCGATCATCTCGTGGTAGAGGTCGTTGCCTTCGCGGGTCCGCTCGCCGACGCCGGCGAACACCGAATAACCGCCGTGACCCTTGGCGATGTTGTTGATCAGCTCCATGATGATGACGGTCTTGCCGACGCCGGCGCCGCCGAAGAGGCCGATCTTGCCGCCCTTGGCGTAGGGTTCCAGAAGGTCGACGACCTTGATGCCGGTGACCAGAACCTCGGCTTCCGTGGACTGGTCGGTCAGGACCGGCGCCTCGCGGTGGATCGGCAGCGTCTCGGTCGTATCGACCGGACCGCGTTCGTCGATCGGGTCGCCGACCACGTTCAGGATGCGGCCCAGCGTCTTCGGCCCGACCGGCACCGAAATCGGCGCGCCGGTGTCGCGCACCTCTTGGCCGCGCACCAGGCCTTCGGTCGCGTCCATGGCGATGGTCCGGACCGTGTTCTCGCCCAGATGCTGCGCGACTTCCAGTACCAGGCGCTTGTCCTGGTTCTGGGTCTCCAGCGCATTCATGATATGCGGCAGCTCGGCCTCGAAGCGCACGTCGACGACGGCGCCCATGACTTGCGTAACCTTGCCGACTGAATTGCTCATCCTGTTTCTCCCGGTCCTTTTCGGTCGCCTAGAGCGCTTCGGCGCCCGACACGATTTCGATAATTTCCCTGGTGATCGCAGCCTGACGGGTACGGTTGTACACCAGATTCAGGCGTTCGATCATCTCGCCCGCGTTGCGGGTCGCGTTGTCCATGGCGGTCATCCGCGCAGCATGTTCCGATGCCTGGCTTTCCAGCAGCGAACGGTACATCTGAACGCCCATGTTCTGGGGCATCAAGACCTCGAGGATCTCCGCCTCATCGGGCTCGAACTCATAAACGGCGCCGCCCATGTCGTCGCTGATATCGACCTCGCCGCCCTCGTCCTCGTCTTCGGCGCCGCCGAACGGCACCAGCTGCTGCCAGGTCACGATCTGGGCGATCACCGACTTGAAGCGGTTGTAGATGACCGTACAGACGTCGAACTCACCGGCTTCGTACATCTGGAAGATGCGTTCGGACAGTTCGGCCGCCTTGTCGAAGCCCAAACCGCCCTTGTCGATGCCCTCGATCGAGTCGACGATCATGCCGCCGTGGTCGCGGCGCAGCGCATCCTTGCCCTTGCGCCCGACACAGAGCAGCTTGACCTCTTTGCCGTCCTTGCGCAGCTCATCGATCCGGCCGCGGACAGCGCGGTTGATGTTGGTGTTGAAGCCGCCGCACAGACCACGGTCCGATGTCACGACAACGATCAGGTGAACCTGATCGCTGCCGGTGCCGGCCAGCAGCTTCGGTGCGTCGTCGCGACCGGCGAAGCCGGCGGCCAGCGAGCCCATCATGCGTTCCATGCGCTCGGCGTAGGGGCGCGCCGCTTCAGCGCCTTCCTGCGCGCGCCGCAGCTTGGCTGCGGCGACCATCTTCATGGCGCTGGTGATCTTGCGTGTCGAGCGGACCGAATTGATCCGCATACGCAGTGCCTTGAGATTCGCCATCGACTAGATCCGACCTGCCGTTTCGCCTGCCGCGATCACGTGGCGAACTTGTTGGCGAAATCGTCAAGGAAGCTGGAAAGCTGATCCTTGATCTCGTCGCTGATGACTTGCTCGGCGCGGATCTTGTCCAAGATGGCGGCGCCGTTGGCGCGTATCTCCGACAACATCTCCTGCTCATAGCGGGTCACGTCGTTGACCGGCATGCCGTCGAGATAGCCGTTCACACCGGCGAAGATCGAGGCAACCTGCTCTTCGACCGGCATCGGCGAGTACTGGTCCTGCTTCAGGAGTTCCGTCAGACGCTCGCCGCGGGCCAAAAGACGCTGGGTCGAGGCATCGAGGTCGGAGGCGAACTGGGCGAACGCCGCCATCTCGCGATACTGCGCAAGCTCCAGCTTGATCGAGCCGGCCACCTGGCGCATCGCCTTCACCTGGGCGGCCGAGCCGACGCGGCTGACCGAGAGGCCGACGTTAATCGCCGGGCGGATGCCCTGATAGAACAGCTCGGATTCCAGGAAGATCTGACCGTCGGTAATCGAGATCACGTTGGTCGGGATGTAGGCGGAGACGTCACCGGCCTGGGTTTCAACCACCGGCAAGGCGGTCAGCGAGCCGGAGCCATGCTCCTCGTTCAGCTTGGCGGCGCGCTCCAGAAGGCGCGAATGGAGATAGAAGACGTCGCCCGGATAGGCTTCGCGGCCAGGCGGGCGGCGCAGCAAGAGCGACATCTGGCGATAGGAGACCGCCTGCTTGGAAAGATCGTCATAGATGACCAGCGCGTGCATGCCGTTGTCGCGGAAGTACTCGCCGATCGCGCAGCCGGAATAGGGCGCCAGGAACTGCATCGGCGCGGGATCGGACGCGGTCGCGGCGACCACGACCGAATAGTCCATGGCGCCGTTATCGGTCAGCGTCTTGACGATCTGCGCGACCGTCGAGCGCTTCTGGCCGACCGCGACATAGATGCAGTAGAGACGCTTCTTTTCGTCGCCGGATTCGAAGTTCTGCTTCTGGTTCAGCACCGCATCGATGGCAACGGCGGTCTTGCCGGTCTGGCGGTCGCCAATGATCAGCTCGCGCTGGCCGCGGCCGACAGGGACCAGGGCGTCCAGCGCCTTCAGACCCGTCTGCACCGGCTCGTTCACCGACTGGCGCGGAATGATGCCGGGCGCCTTGACCTCGACCAGGCTGCGCTCGGTGCTGTCGATCGGGCCCTTGCCGTCAATCGGGTTGCCCAACGCGTCGACGACGCGGCCCAGAAGGCCCTTGCCGACCGGCACGTCGAGGATGTCGCCGGTACGCTTGACCGTATCGCCTTCGACGATGTTTTGGTCGCTGCCGAAGATAACGATACCGACATTGTCGGTTTCCAGGTTCAGCGCCATGCCCTGAATGCCGCCGGGGAATTCGACCATCTCGCCGGCCTGCACGTTGTCCAGACCGTAGACGCGGGCGATGCCGTCACCGACGGAAAGCACGCGGCCGACCTCGGCGACTTCGGCCTCGGCGCCGAAGTTCTCGATCTGCTCTTTGATGATTGAGGAAATCTCGGCGGCGCGGATATCCATCAGCCAGCCCCCTTCATAGCAATTTCAAGCCGTTGCAGTTTGGTACGGATGGAGCTGTCCAACATCCGCGAGCCAATTCGAACCACCAGACCACCCAGGAGATCGGGATCGACGCGGGCCTCGACCGCGACGTCGCGCCCGACCACGTTCTTCAAGGTGGCGGTAAGTTTGTTCAGTTCGCCCTCAGACAGGGCCCGCGCCGAGGTGACCTCGGCGGTCGTCTCGCCGCGATGGGCGGCCAGAAGCTTGGTGTAGTCACGAATAATGTCGCTGAGCGCGAAGAGCCGGCGCTTTTGAGCCAGCAGGCCGACGGTCCGGCGCGTCAGCTCGCCGAGCCCCATGGCCTCGACCACCGCGGCCATCGCGCGGCCCTGCTCGTCGCGGGAGACGATCGGGCTGCGGACAAGGCGCGCCAGATCCTCCGATTCATCGAGTGCGGCCTGCAGCGTCCGCAAGTCGTTCGCGACCTCGTCCAGCACCTTGCTTTCATCGGCAAGGTCGAACAAAGCGGTCGCGTAGCGGCCCGAAAGGCCGGTTACAACACTGTCGTCGGTGGCCACCTGAGACTGTCCTCGCTGTCGCCTTCTAAGTTACTGTTTGGATTGGATTTTTTGAACCCAAAGAACCCTCTTGAAAGGGGCCCCCAGATGCCCCGGCGAAGGGCAGGCCGTAGCTAGCACAGGCCCTTTCGCGTTGCAACAAGACTCCCCTCACGCAGCCATCGGAAACGCCTATAAGAAACTGTAGGGATCGATGTCGACCTGCAGCCGCATGGTGCCGCGCAACTTGACCGGCTTCAGCCAGGCCCGGATGGCGCCCTGCAGGTCGACGTCGCGGCGGGCGTGAACCAGCAGCCGCCAGCGATAACGTCCTCGGAGCAGGGAAAGCGGCGCGGGCGCGGGCCCCAGGGTCTGGATACCGTCGCCGCGCGGTCCGTGCCGGGCGAGCTCGCGCGCCAGATCGCGGACGTCCCCCTCGCGGGTGCCCGACAGGATGATGCCGGCCAGTCGGCCAAAGGGCGGCATGCCGGCGGCGCGGCGCTGTTCCTTCAGATATCCCAGGAAACCGTCGCGATCGCCGGAAACCAAGGCCGCGAGCACCGGGTTTTCGGGATCATAGGTCTGCAGCAGCACCCGGCCCGGGTGCTCGGCCCGCCCTGCCCGCCCGGCAACCTGATGCAGCAGCTGCCAGGTGCGCTCCATGGCGCGCAAATCGCCGCCTTCGAGCCCCAGATCGGCATCGATCACGCCGACCACCGTCAACATGGGAAAGTGATGGCCCTTGGCGGCGACCTGGGTGCCGATCAGAAGATCGATTTCGCGCGCCTCGAACCGGGCGATCAGCTCCTGGGCCACGTCCGGCCCGGCAAGCGTGTCCGACGACATGACCTCTGTACGGCAATCGGGAAAGCACTGCTCGACCTCCTCCAGCAGCCGCTCGACGCCAGGGCCACAGGCGACCAGGCTGTCGGTACTTCCGCATGCCGGGCAGCTTTCGGGCACCGGACCGCTGAAACCGCAGTGGTGGCACTGCAGACGCCCGAAATGCCGGTGCTCGACGAGCCACGCCGAACAATTGGGACAGGCAAAGCGATGTCCGCAGGTTCGGCACAGGGTAAGTGGCGCGTAGCCCCGCCGGTTGAGAAACAACAACCCCTGCTCGCCGGCGTCCAGCGCGGTCTGAATGGCGTCGACCAAGGGCGGGGAGAGCCAATGTCCGCGCGCCGTCCCGGCGCTGCGCATGTCGACGGCCGCGACATCCGGCAGGGCCGCCCCGCCATGACGCTCGGCCAGCGTCAGGCCGCCGTATCGGCCAAGCTCGACATTGACCAGGGTCTCCATCGACGGCGTCGCCGAACACAGGATGACCGGGAGGTCCTCCAACCGGCCCCTGACCACCGCCATGTCGCGGGCGTTGTAGCAGACGCCGTCCTCCTGCTTGAACGATCCGTCATGTTCCTCATCGACGACGATCAGGCCCAGCTTGGCAAACGGCAGGAACAGCGCCGAACGGGCGCCGACGACGACCCGGGCGCTGCCGTCGCTCACCGCACGCCAGGCATCGCGCCGTTTTTTGCGCGGCACGTCGGAATGCCAGACCACCGGCTCGGCGCCGAAACGTTCGGCGAAGCGGCGCAGGAACTGCGCCGACAAGGCGATCTCCGGCAACAGCACGAGCACCTGTTTGTCATGCCGCAGCGCTTCGGCGACCGCTTCAAAGTAGACCTCGGTCTTGCCCGAGCCGGTAACGCCTTCCAGAAGTGTCGTCGCGAAGCCGCCGGTCTTGACCTGGGCGGTCAAATCGTCGGCAGCGACCGCCTGATCGTCGGACAACACGGGTCCTTGCGCGTCGGGGTCGGGCAGCGCAAGACGCGGCGCCGCGGGAAGCTCGACAATCTCGACAGTGCCGGCATCGACAAGACCTTTGATCACGGACGAACCGACACCGGCTTCGCGCACGATGTCGGCTTTCTCCAACGGCGGCCCGTCATCCAGCAAGTCGACGACGCGTTGTCTGGCCGGTGTCATGCGCGGCGGCAGATCACCGGCGCGCCGATAGGCAAGACGCGGGCGCGGCGGATCAAGCGCTTCGCTGACGCGAAGCACCATGCGCAGGACCGCGCCCGGAGAATTCACCGTGTAGCGGGCGACCCATTCGACGAAGTCACGCATGACCGCCGACAGCGGCGGCGCCGGTTTCACCTCCAGGATCGCTTTCATCTTTTCCGGCGCGACATCGCCCAGCGGCGCGCCCCAGACAACGCCGAGCACGCTGCGCCCACCAAGCGGCACCATGACGTAGCTACCCGGGAAAACGTGAACGTCTTCGGGCACCAGATAGTCATAAAGCGCGTGAATGGGCAGCGGCAGCAGCACACTGACACTTTCGCTGCCGACATCATCCGGGCGTGTTATGGCGTCACCGGCGCGCATCCGCTACACTTTGACATCAATAGCCGTTCATTCGTCCAGCCCCGAAGGGAGTGCTATAAAAGCCCATGAAGTTCTTTGTTGATACAGCCGATGTGGCGGAGATCCGCGATCTCGCCGATACCGGCCTCCTGGACGGTGTGACGACCAATCCCTCGCTCATCGCCAAGTCGGGCGGCGATTTCATCGAGGTCTTGAAAGAAATCTGTTCTGTCGTCGCCGGACCGGTCAGCGCCGAGGTCACCGCCACCGATGCCGACGGCATGGTGGCTGAGGGGAAAAAGCTTGCCAAGATCGCCGATAACGTCACCATCAAGGTGCCGCTGACCTGGGACGGCCTGAAGGCTTGCCGCGCGATTTCACAGCACGGCACCAAGGTCAACGTGACGCTTTGTTTCTCCGCCAACCAGGCACTCTTGGCGGCCAAGGCCGGGGCCAGCTTTATCTCGCCCTTTGTCGGCCGCCTGGACGACATCGGCCATGACGGCATGGAGTTGATCGCGGAGATCAAGACGATCTACGACAACTACGCGCACATCGATACCGAGATCCTCGTCGCCTCAATTCGAACACCCATGCATGTCAAACAGGCGGCCATGATCGGCGCCGACGTCGCGACGGTTCCGCCGGACGTGCTGCGCAAGCTGGCCAATCACAGCCTGACCGACAAGGGCCTCGCGGCATTCCTGGCTGACTGGCAGAAGACCGGCCAAGCCATCCTGTAGGACACGGAAAGGGACCATGGACACCAAACCGGACAGCGCCAGGCTCAATGAAGCGGATGACGTGACGCCGGAACGTGTCGAACGGTTCCTGCGCAATCATCCCGACTTCCTGGCGCAACGACCGGAGCTGCTGCGCCAGATCGCCGCACCGTCGCGCGACCTCGGGGATAACGTCGCGGACTGGCAGGTTTTTCTGATCGAGCGGTTGAAAGCCGACAAGGACGACATGCGCGAAGCGCAAGGCGCCCTGGTCGAGCGCACGCGCCGCCACCGTTCCCTGCAAGACCGCGTTCACGCGGCGTCGCTGACGCTGATGAGCGCGGCCGACCTGGATCACCTGGTCGAGATCGTGAACGCCGACGTGTCGATCCTGCTCGGCGTCGACGTCGTCAATCTGTGCGTCGAAACCGAAGCCATCCACGGCGCGGCCAGGATGACCGCCGGCGTGCGCTGCCTGACGCCGGGCACGGTGATGGACATCATGCAGGACGACCGTGATGTCATCCTGCGCACGACCGACGATGCGGACGAACGCCTGTTCGCGGGCGCCGCGCCGCTGGTTCGCTCCGAAGCCTTGGCGCGCTTCGGCGGCGAGGCCGATCTGCCCAACGGCATCCTGGCCTTGGGTTCGCGGCGTGACGATCACTTCTGCGCCGGCGATCCGGTCGAGCTCTACCGTTTCCTCGCCATGGTGCTCGACCGCTGCCTGCGCAAGAAACTGGGCCTGCGCATCTGACCGCCCGGCCCCACGGCATCGACGAGGCGGTGCGCCTGTGGCGTGATCGCCTGAGCGACGAACGGCGCGCATCCGACCACACGGTCCAAGCCTATCAACGCGATCTCGCGCAGTTCCTCGCCTTCCTGACCGATCATCAAGGCGCGGCACCCGACTTCGCCATGTTGGCGGCCTTGAAACCCGCCGACTTCCGCGCTTGGCTCGCCCAGCGCAGCCGTGACGGTCGCGCCAAGACGTCAACGGCGCGGGCCTTGTCGACCGTGCGCGGTTTTTTCCGTTTTCTTGAGCGCGAGGGCCTGGTCGCCAATGCCGCCATCGGCACCGTACGTTCGCCCCGCCTGCCGCGCCAGGTACCGCGCCCACTGAACGAGGCGGAGGCCGGCGAAATGGTCGAACTCGCCGAGTCGCTGACCGACGAACCATGGGTCGCCGCGCGCGATGTCGCGATCATGCTCTTGATGTATGGCTGCGGCATGCGCATCGGCGAGGTCCTGGGCTTGACCGTCGGCCAGGTCAACGGCGGCCGCGACGTTCTGGTCGTACGCGGCAAGGGCGACAAGGAACGTCTGGTGCCGCTGTTGCCGGTCGTGCGTGAAGCGCTGGACGATTATCTGGCGCGCCGACCGTTTGCCGGCGACAATGCCCAGCCGCTGTTTGTCGGCGTGCGCGGCAAACGCCTGCAGGCCGGCGTCGTACAGCGGCGGTTCCGGAACCTGCGCGGCCAGCTTGGTCTGCCTTCAACGGCGACGCCGCACGCCATGCGCCACAGTTTCGCAACGCACCTGCTGGGTGGCGGCGCCGATCTAAGAACGATCCAGGAGCTGCTGGGCCACGCCAGCCTGTCGACGACGCAGCGTTACACCGATGTCGACGCCGAGAACCTGATGAAGATTTATCGGAACGCGCATCCGCGCGCTTAGGTGCCGCGTCGGCCCAGCAGCAGTAAAGCAGCCAAACCGACCAGGCCCATGGCGCCCATGGTCCCGAAGGCGAACACCCAGGTGGTCACGGTAATCGACCCGCCGGCGCTGTCCAGGACGACGCCGACCAGGGTCGGTGAGAGGAAGGCGGCGCCGAAACCGAACATCGAGTGCACGGCCATGGTCGCGCCGCGATAGCCTGCCGGCGCCGCCGCGACCGCGCCGGCGGTGATCGACGCGGAATCGGCCTGGATTGTGAGCGCGTAGAGCATGCAGGCGACGACGGCGACCCAGAACGGCAGCGCGGCGGAGAAGCCGACGACCAGGCTGACGGCAAACGAGACGCCGAGCGCGACCAAGACAAACCGGCGGCGGCCGATACGCATGGCGATCTCGTTGCCGCCGACGCTGGAGACGACGGCGATCAACGACACGAGTGTCGCCATCACGGTGGCGTCGACTTCGGCGCGGCCAAGCGTCGACCCTGCCGCCGCGCTGAAGACGAGGAACGGCACGAGCCAGGAGCGCATGGCGAAGAGCTCAGCCGTGTGGCCGGCATAGGCGAGCACATAACCCATCACGTTCCGGTCAATGAAGACCGGGCGAAAGTCGAAGACATGCGTTGTCGGTTTCGCCGCCATCTCGATTCGTCGCGGCGCCAGACACAGCCATAAGAGCGCGCCGCCAACAGCCGGACCCATCGCCGCGATCAAGAATGCGGTTCGCCAGTCCGTCAGCTCCAACGCGTAACCGGCCAGCATGTAGGACACCGCCGATCCGATGCTGAACGAGGATGTGTAGTAGGCGACGGCGCGGGCCTGCAGCCGGTCACTGATGCGATCGGTGAGCGCGCGCAGGCCGGGCATATAGGTGCCGGCCAAGCCAATACCGGCGACAAACCGCCACAGGATGGCGCCCCAGAACCCCTCGGCGAACAAGCCGAAGCCGACCAGTCCCAGCGCGGCGAAAGCCATGCCGATCAGAACGATCAGCCGGGCATCGACACGGTCCGTGATCGTCGCCAACAGCGGCACGGCGACCATGTAGCCGGCGAACAGCGTGCCGCTGATCCATCCCGCTTGTTCGTTGGAGAGCGCCCAGGCCGGTTGCAGGATCGGCAGAAGCGACCAATAGGTCGCGAAGCCGGTCATGCCGAGCACCTGAATCACACACATGACTGCGACCAGGGTTACTGGCCGCAGATTTCGGAACACGACGTGTCCGGCTGTCAGTCGCCGAACAGGCTGTCGATCTCGTTGCCGATATCGTCGACGGCCGTGCCGACCGCGCCAGCCGCGTCATCGACCACTTGGCCGGCTTCATCGACCACGCCGCTGCCGCTGCCGCCCGATCCTTCGGTGTTGGCATTGGCCGTGACGCAGCCGTGATCGCCGCCACCCAAATCGCCGAGGCTGAGCAGAAGTGCCGGCGGGAAGATCGTGGCACCCAGCAGCCCGCCGACCTTGAGCGCCAGCGTGCCGCCGACGCGCACCGGTACGGCGACGCTGAGCGAGACATCCTTCGACTTGGGCGTGATCAGGAGATCGATGGTCTCCTTGCCCAGATCGATCTTACCCTCGCCGACTACAGTCGAGAATTGCGTATCGATCAGGAAGACCTTCTGGTCGGCGATGCCGTCCTTGATCACATAGTCGATGGCCAGGCAGTTCAACTGGGCCGCGTTGGTGCCGCTGGTAATCAGCGTGCCGATCAACGCGTTGCTGCCGCCCATCAGCAGTTCGAGCCCGCCGGTATCGAGCTGGCCCTCTTCCATCAACAGCGAAGCTTCGCCGTTCAGCGACGCCATGATCGCCGCGATCGATACGCCGGTGCCGTTCACATCGACCTTCAGGTCGCCGTCGCCCGACAGCATCTCGGTCACGGCGGCGTCCTTCAGCATTTGTCCGACATTCAGACTGTCGGCGGTCATCTTCAGCACCATGGCCGGCGTCGCCGTGCTGGCGTTGAGGTCGAGGGTCGACGATACGGTGCTGCCGGCCACCGTCGCCGTCATGCCGTCCATCTTCAAGTCGCCGGACGCCAGCTTGATCGGCACCACGACGTTGCGCGCAACCATGAACGGCGTCTTCAAGGTCGCGATCGTGACCTCGATATCGGCGTCGACGGCCTGCAGGCCTTCGACCGGCAGCGGATCGGACGGGAAGACCTTGCCGGACGAATCGGACGAGGACTCCCCCTCGCCGCCGCCAAAGGCCGAGACGTCGAACTCGTCAACGGCCAGCTTGCCGCTGACCGATGGGCGATCGCCGGACTGATCAACCGAAATGTCGCCGGTCGCTTTGATACCCGCCACATCGGCGGACAATCCGGTCAGATCGAAGGTCTGGAACGTGCCCTTGACGTTGCCCGCGACCTTCAGCGCGCCGTCGTAGGGCAGCGTAACCCCGACGACGCTCGCCGCCTTGGACGGGTCGTCGCTCGAAACATCCAGATCGAGGTCCAGGTTGCCGGTCGATGAGACGGCGCCGATTGTGCCTTTCAAGGTCATGGTGACGCCATAGGCGGCAATCGACAGGTCGACCGGCGCAGAGTCGTCGCCCATCAGGGCGTCCAGGCTGCCGGCGACGCCGCTGACCGTCAGGCCCTCGTCGTCCGACGTCGCCTTGAGGTCGATGTTGAGGGGGCCGGACGGTGAGTCCGTGCTGAGCTCGACGCTCTCGATGTCGACCTTGCGTTTTTCGCCGGTCACGCCGTCGAGATAGGTGATCGAGGCGTCGGTGATCGCCATGCCGTCGATGCGCGGCAGCAGCATCTTGTCCGTCGCCACCTCGTCACCGGCGTCCTGGGCGCCGAACTGCCAGTTGCCGACACCGTCGCTGTTCGTCTCGAGCAGGATCTCCGCGCCGTCGACCGTCAGGCTGACGATATGGATGTCGCCACTGAGCAGCGGCAAAAGCGCGACCTGAACATCAAGCTCCTTGGCCTTGACCATCTGGGGCTGGGTGCCCCACTCGGCATTCGACAGTTCGACATCACGCGCGACGATGGTCGGCCTGAGCGAGATACCGAGTTCCAGGTCGCCGCCCAGCGTCAGCTGGCGGCCCGTCGCGTCCTTGACGACGTCTTGAATGTCGCTTCGGTAGTCGTTGGGATCGACGGTGGCGACCGCGATGACCAGGCCGACGACAATGACGACAACAAGGCCAACAAGGCCGAGAAGAATGGTTTTCAGGCGCATGACCGCCTCCCAGAAAATCTAAATGTGAATAGCGCGTTTGCCGACCGCCAGCGCGGCTTCCTTGACCGCTTCGGAGAACGTCGGGTGCGCATGACAGGTGCGCGCGATATCTTCGGCCGAACCGCCAAATTCCATCGCCACCGCCGCCTCGGCGATCAACTCGCCCGCATTGGCGCCGATGATGTGCACACCAAGCACCCGATCGGTCTTGGCATCGGCGAGTATCTTAACAAAACCGGCGGTTTGGTCATAGGTACGCGCCCGGCTGTTGGCAAGGAACGGGAACATGCCGGCGACATAGTCGACGCCTTCCGCCTTCAACTCTTCTTCTGTCTTGCCGACGCCGGCTGCTTCCGGATCGGTGTAGACCACGCCGGGGATGACATCGTAGTTCACGTGGCCAGCTTGGCCGGCGATGATCTCCGCGACCGCGACACCTTCGTCCTCGCCCTTGTGCGCCAGCATCGGCCCGCGCACGCAATCGCCTATCGCATAGATGCCGTCTATATTGGTGCGGAAGTGATCGTCGATCTCGACCATGCCGTGGCTGTCGAGAACGACGCCGACATCCTCCAGCCCGAGACCGCCGGTATAGGCCCGGCGTCCGACGGCGACCAGAACGACGTCGCAGTCGATCGTCTCGCTGTCGCCGCCCTTGGCCGGTTCGACCCGGACCTTCAGGCCGCTCTTCGTTGCCTCGACACCGGTCACCTTGGTGCCAAGACGGAAGGTCATGCCCTGGCGTTTGAGCAGTTTCTGGAACTCCTTGGCGACATCGCCGTCCATGGTCGGTGTGATCCGATCCAGGAACTCGACCACCGTCACCTCGCTGCCCAGACGCCGCCAGACCGAGCCCATCTCCAAACCGATATAGCCGGCGCCGATGACGACCAAGTGCTTGGGCACCTGCTTCAGCGCCAACGCGCCGGTCGACGAGACGACCCGCTCCTCGTCGATCTCGATGCCCGGCAGACTGACCGGTTCGGAGCCGGTCGCGATGATGATGGTCTTGGCCTTGAGCGTATGCTCTTCGCCGTCGTCGGCAACCGCGACCGTCTGTTTCCCGGTCAGCGTCGCCGTGCCGTAGAAGGGTGTGATCTTGTTCTTCTTGAACAAGCCGGCGACCCCCTTGGTCAGCGTGTCCACGACCTTGTCCTTGCGTTTCATCATGGTCGCGAGGTCCAGGTCGACGCCCTTGACCTCGATACCGTGATGACCCAGATGCGCCGCCGTCTGTTCGTAGAGCTCGGAGGACTGCAGCAAGGCCTTGGACGGGATGCAGCCGACGTTGAGGCAGGTGCCGCCCAGCGTCTTGCGTCTTTCGACAACGGCCGTCTTCAAACCCAGTTGCGCGCAGCGAATGGCGCAGACATAGCCTGCGGGTCCGGAACCGATGACAATGACGTCGAACTCCTGCTCGCTCATGGCACTTCTTCCCTCCGCGTCCTCATGTCAGTCATACCCGGCCTTGGCACCATGATCCACACTAGAGCCTGGTTGTAACGGTAAGCGCCGGGCCGCGCCCCGAACGGTTCTGGCGCGAACGTGCAGCTGGCTGCAGAAACAATGCGATTTCAGCGGCTTAGGGCAGCGTTGCCGGTGGTTAGATGTCCAGCAGCAAGCGCTGAGGATCCTCGATCGCGTCCTTGATGCGCACCAGGAAGGTCACGGCCTCACGGCCGTCGATGATGCGGTGGTCGTAGCTCAGCGCCAG
>JANQGO010000420.1 GCA_028277285.1 Alphaproteobacteria bacterium
GAAGCCAAGTGCGACCAGCGCCTCGACGACCTCACGCTGGGGCACCTCGATGCCCAGCAGGATGACGTAATAGACGGCAACGCCCAACAAGCCCAGGCCGACCACCAGGATACCGGTGACCGCACCGCCGCGCACGGCGATGCCCATGGCTTTCTCCAGGCTGGAGCGCGCGGCCTCGGCGGTGCGCACGTTGGCACGCACCGAGACCAGCATGCCGATGTAGCCGGCCGCGCCCGACAGCACCGCGCCAATGGCAAATCCGACCGCCTGCCATAGGCCCAAGAGGACCAGCAGCACGACAAAAATGACGACGCCCGCCGCGCCGATCGTCAGATACTGGCGGTTAAGGTACGCCTGCGCGCCCTCCTGAACGGCGCCTGCGATCTCCTGCATGCGCGCGTTGCCCGGGTCGGCCGCGACCACCGAGCGAATGGCATAGATGCCATAGATGATGGCTACCACGCCGCACGCGATAGCGAACCACAATGCCGTCGTCATTGTTCAAGAACTCCTGCAAATCCGGCTAGATGAACCCCGCCAACCGCCGTGACCCGGCGGTTCCGTGCCCCCGATCCAAAATCGCGCGGACCATGCCAAAACTGGTAAGCGATTTCAACATATTGCGGTGCACAACGCTCAACGCGTGAATTCGCCGTGGCGCCAGCCTGTTCTGGTTGGCGTGATGTCAACGCCCATGCCGTCGACGACACGCACGCCCGAGCCCGCCTCGACCACGCCGATCGCGCTAACGCCGGCATCCGTCTCGGTCAGGGCCGCGAGGTCCGCCTCACCGATCGTGAACAGCAGCTCATAATCGTCACCGCCGGTCAGCACGTCGTCGAGATGCTTGGGATCGCGGCCAACCAAACGTTGCGCCGCGCCGGAAAGCGGCAGTCGCTCGGCGTCGATACGGATCGCGACGTTTGATTCTTCGCTCAGATGGCCCGCGTCGGCGATCAGACCGTCGGAGATGTCGAGCACGGCGGTTGCCCGCCCTCTGAGCTTGACACCTAACTCCAGGCGCGGCCGGGGCAACCGGTAGCGGTCGACGAGAAATTCGTGATCATCGGTATCCACGGCGACCTCATCGCGCAGGCACCGCAGGCCGAGCGCGCCGTCACCCAGTGTGCCGCTGACCGCCAGCACATCGCCGGGAACCGCACCCGACCGCGTGAGCGCCTGACCTTGCGGCACCGCGCCAAGTGCCGTCAGGGACAGCACCAGCGGCGCCTGGCCAACGGTAATCGTGTCGCCACCCAGCAGTCCCAGGCCGAACGTTTCCTGATCGGCGCGCAAACCATCGACAAACCGGATAAGCCAGCTCTCGTCCAAGGGTTCGCGGAACGCCGCGCCGACCAGATAACCGAGCGGGCTCGCCCCCATGGCCGCCAGATCCGAGAGATTGACCCTGAGCAGTTTGCGCGCGATCAGGTCCGGCGGGTCATCGGGCAGAAAATGGACGCCCGCCGCCACCATGTCCTTGGTTACGACCAGATCCTGACCGGCAGGCGGGCTGACGACGGCAGCATCGTTGGTCAGGTTGAACGTCCCCGGCACCGCCGCGGCAAGCGGCGCCAACAGACGTTTGATCAGGTCGAATTCATCCACGCCCGGCTGTCGCCGTTTCCGGTGCAGCAAACTCCGCAGCGCGAAGGCCATGGGCCAGCTTGTCCAGCACCGCGTTCACCATGCCCGGTTCGCCGCGGTCGAAGAACGCGTTCGCAACGTCGACGTATTCGTTGATGACGACCTTTGCCGGCACGTCCGGCCGGTCCAGCAGTTCGAACGCGCCGGCGCGCAGGATCGCGCGCATCAAGATCTCCAGGCGCGCCAGCGACCAATCGTCCGCCAGAGCGCCCTCGATCATCTGGTCCAGCCGCTCCTGGGTGGGCCCATCCGTCACGCCGCGCACGATGATCGCGGCGATCTCCGGGTCGGCCTCGGCGGCCAGGCCTGTCTCGTCCAACGTGGCACCGCGGGCGATGACCGTGGCGAGCGCATCCTCCGGCCCGGCGGCGCCGAGCTCGACCTGATAAAGCGCCTGCACGGCCGCCAGGCGGGCCGCCGTCGTCAGGCCGGTGTTTTTCTTGCGCGCCCCTCGGCTCATCCTGTGACCCTGAGGGTACGGCTCAACTCGACCATCTTGATGCAGGCGATCGCGGCTTCGCGGCCCTTGTTGCGGCCGTTGACGTCGGCGCGCGCCTTGGCCTGATCCCAGTTCTCCACCGTCAGCACACCAAAGCCGACCGGCGCCATGTGTTTCATGGCCAACTCGTTCACGCCCCGCGCCACCTCGGTGCAGATGTGGTCGTAGTGGCTGGTCTCGCCGCGGATCACGCAGCCCAGTGTCAGGTAACCGTCATACTTGCCGGTCGCGATCGCCATCTGCAGGCCGCCGGGGACTTCAAAGGCGCCCGACAGTTCGACCCGTTCCCAGGTCGCCCCCCAGGCCTCGAGTTCGGCAATCGCGCCTTCGGCCAGTTCGTCGGTGATTTCGCGATAGTAGCTTGCTTCGAGGATCAAGATATGCGGCGTTGTCGCCATCGTTGTGTCTCCCTGGCCCCCAAAGCATCAGGGCCACGTGTTTGACGGTTCCGGTTTTTCTGTTGAACCCTGGCTTCGCACAAATGCGCGCCGACCGCCAGCATCACGTTAGCATCACCATTGGACGCCATAGCCGCCGACCGCCTGGAGCAAGATCCCAACATGTCCACGTCGCCGCACATTCCGGCCGGTTTCGAAGCGCTGGTCGAACGCCTTCAGCCCGGCGCGCGCCTTTTGACCGCGCGTCCGCTGGAGGGCGGCGTGTCTGCCGAGACCACGCTGCTGGAAATGGCGCGGCCGGACGGCGGTGTCGAAAAACTGGTGGTCCGGCGCCACGGGCCGCGCGATCTCGCCGCCAACCCGGATGTCGCCCGCGACGAGTATCGTCTGCTGACGGTCCTCCATGCCGCCGGTCTTCCGGTTCCCGCACCGCACTATGTGGATGAAGCCGGCACGTTGATGGGCTCGCCGCTCATCGTCATCGACTTTGTCGACGGCACGGACACGATTGACGAGGCCGAGTTGGACAAGGGTCTCAGACAGATGGCGGCGTTTTTGGCCGACCTCCATCGTCTCGATGGCAGTGACCCGGCGCTGGCCTTTCTGTCCGACCCCCGGGATCAGGTGGCGGCCGCGCTGGCGAACCCGCCGGACCAGCTTGACGACAGCCTCTCCGAAGGCCTGATCCGCAATGCGCTCACGTCGGCTTGGCCGCCGAAGGCGCAGCATCCGCGTTCGGTACTGCACGGCGATTACTGGCCGGGCAATATCCTGTGGCGTCGCGGCCACCTGGAGGCCGTCATCGACTGGGAGGATGCCGCCGCCGGCGACCCGTTGGCTGATCTCGCCAACGCCCGTCTTGAACTTCTGTGGTGGTTTGGCCGCGAAGCGATGGAGACGTTTACGGCGCTCTATCGGCAGAACACCGAAACCGATCTCGCGAACCTGCCGCTTTGGGATCTTTATGCCGCACTTCGGCCTTGCTCGAAGTTGGGGACTTGGGGTTTGGACACCGATGAGCTTCAGGCGATGCAGGAACAGCATGCGCTGTTCGTTCAACAGGCTCTCTCAGCCTTGCGCTGACGGCGCGTCTATGCCTTTGCGGCGGCGACCTCGGCGAGCCGCGCGACGTAGCGGGCCAGCATGTCGATTTCCAGGTTCACCCGGTCGCCGACCTTATAGGCGCCGAACGTGGTGACGGCCTGGGTGTGGGGGATGATGTTGACGCCGAAGCGGTGTTCGCCGTCCTCGACCCAGACACGGTTGACGGTCAGCGACACGCCGTCGACGGCGATCGAT
>JANQGO010000469.1 GCA_028277285.1 Alphaproteobacteria bacterium
GGAATCCGGTCAGCGAACGCCTGCGCCACTGGCGACAAGGTCACATAAGCGATCATCTTGATCGCCAGCGCCGTCCCCAGCACCTTGCTCGTCACCCTCAATCTGATCCGGGCGGGTGTCGCGCTGGCGCTGCCCTTCGTGTCCGAGGTCTGGCAGATCTATGTGCTGATCTTTCTGCTTCAGGCGGCTTCGGCGGGGTTCACGCCGGCTTTTCAGGCGACCATTCCCGACGTGCTTGCGGATGAAGAGGACTATACCAAGGCGCTGTCGCTCTCGCGGCTGGCCTACGATCTGGAGAGCCTGCTCTCGCCCATGTTGGCGGCCGCCTTGCTGACGGTGGTCAGCTTTCCGGTTCTCTTTGGCGGCACGGTAGCCGGCTTCATTGCCTCGGCCTTGCTGGTCGTGTCCGTCACGCTGCCCGGGCCGCGCCCGGCCGTGCAACGGGGCATCTGGACGCGTATCACCCACGGAAGCCGGATCTATCTCGCAACACCACGCCTGAGGGCGTTGCTTGCCCTTTCGTTCTGCGTCTCGGCCGCCGGCGCGATGGTGATCGTCAATACCGTGGTTGTCGTGCGCCGGGATCTTGATCTGTCCGAAGAGGCCGTCGCGCTGACGCTCTGCGCCTTCGGCGCCGGATCGATGGTGGCGGCGCTCGGTCTGCCGCGCGTTTTGGAGAGACTGAGCGACCGGCGCGTCATGATGGCCGGGGCAGCGGTCATGACGCTGGCGCTCGCTGCGCTCGCTGCGGCGAGCGGTGTTTGGGGCATTCAGTGGAGCTGGCTGCTGATCGCTTGGTTCCTGGTCGGCGTGGGATATTCGGCGACGCTCACGCCGTCGGGACGGCTGTTGCGCCGTTCAGGACATCCAGAAGACCGCCCGGCCTTGTTCGCGGCGCAATTCGCATTGTCGCATGCCTGCTGGCTCGTGACCTATCCGCTGGCGGGCTGGCTGCAAAGCTCATATGGTAGCGTGACCGCCATGCTCTCGCTCGCCATGCTCAGCCTTGCCGGGCTTGGGGCCGGTTTCACGCTCTGGCCGCGTCACGATCCCGTCGAGATCGCGCATTTTCACGATGACCTTCCGGCCGGCCATCCGCACATCGCGGCGGGTCCTCGTCACAGCCATCCCTTTGTGATTGATGATCTGCATCCGCGCTGGCCCGAAGACAGAGAGATTGCGCGCAGCGTTTAGAGCATGATCTGCGAAAGGCTGGCGGGCTTTTCGGAAAAGATCATGCGACCAAACAGATAGAAACGGAGCGCGATTGATTCGATCTGAATGGATCGCGCTCCAAGTCGGTTGATTCGAGGGGCCGAGATGTTCGAACAACTGGAGCAGATGTACAAAAGGCCGGCACCGTTTGAGGTCTATACGGCGGACGAGCTGTGGGACGATGATCACATCTCCAAGCAGATGCTCGCCTTCCATTTGAACGAGGATGTGGATATTTCGTCCCGCAAGGGATCATTTATCGACCGATCGGTCGACTGGATCGTTTCGCGGTTCGGCGTCAAGACCGGCACCAAGATCGCCGATTTCGGCTGCGGACCTGGGCTATACGCGACCCGGCTGGCCAGGCGGCAGGCCGACGTCACCGGGATCGACTTTTCCAGGAACTCGATCCAATACGCGCGGGGCCAGGCGGCGCGGGAGGGGCTGGCCATCGACTACCAGCGGCAGGACTACCTGGCGTTTCAGTCGGGCGCCCGTTTCGATCTGATCATCATGATCATGCGCGATTTCTGCGTCCTCAGCCTGGATCAGAGGCGGCAGCTTCTCGGCACGTTTGGCGGGGTTCTGGCGCCTCAGGGCGCCATCCTGCTCGACGTCGATTCCCTCGTCGCCTTCGACCGGCGGCAGGAGGGGGCGAGCTACGCCGCAAACCTGATGGACGGCTTTTGGTCGCCCGGCCGGTACTACGGCTTCCTTAACACTTTCAAATACCAAGACGAGAAGG
>JANQGO010000002.1 GCA_028277285.1 Alphaproteobacteria bacterium
CGCGCTGATCATGCGCGTCAGGCGGAGCGTCCAGGCGTAGTGGTCCATGTTCTTGGAGTTGATGAAGATCTCGAACGGCCGCCGCCGGCCGTCCCGTACCACGTCGTTCACGGTGAGATAGATGGCGTGGTCCGACTCCGGCCAGCGCAGCTTGTAGGTCTGGCCCGGCAGCACCTCGGGCCGGTCGAGCGGGCGCGTCATGTAGACGACACCGCCGGCCTCGTAGGCATCGGCGGGTTTGTCGCTTGACGGTTCCTCGAACGGCAGGCGCGGCTCGTCCGGCGACTCCTGCTTCAGTTCCAGGACCGCGCCCGTCACCTCGTTCGGGCGATAGGTCGTGCAGCCCTTGCAGCCGGTTTCGTAGGCCTGGATATAGACGTCCTTGAAGTCCTCAAAGGACATGTCTTCCGGGCAGTTAATGGTCTTCGAGATCGAGCTGTCGACATACTTCTGGACCGCCGCCTGCATGCGCACGTGGTCGGTGGGCGTCAGGGTCTGCGCGTCGACGAAGTAGTCGGGCAGCGGCCCGCCATCGCCCTTGAGGCGGCGGTAGAGACGCACCGCGTAGTCGGAGACCTCCTCGGTCTTGCGGCTGCCGTCGGGCATCAGGACGTTGCGCTGATAGCTGAAGGCAAAGATCGGCTCCAGGCCCGACGACACGTTGTCGGCAAACAGCGAGATGGTGCCGGTCGGCGCGATCGAGGTGACAAGCGCGTTGCGGATGCCGTGTTCGGCGATCGCCTGGCGCACGTCGTCGTCGAGCTCCTGGATTGTTTCGCTCGCCAGATAGGCGTCGCGCTCATAGAGCGGGAAGGGGCCGCGCTCCTTGGCAAGCTCGACGGAGGCGAGATAGGCCGCGCGCCTGAGACGCGCCATCCAGGCCTCGGTCAGCTCAAGCGCCCGGTCGCTGCCGTAGCGCGCCTGCATCATGATCAGCGCGTCGGCCAGGCCGGTCACACCGAGCCCGATGCGCCGCTTGGCTTCGGCCTCCCGGCGCTGCGCCTCCAGGGGAAAGCGCGAGACCTCGACCACGTTGTCCATCATGCGCACCGCGGTCGTTACGGTGCGCTCCAGTGCTTCTTCGTCGAGAGCCGCGTCGTCCCCGAACGGGTTCTGGATCAGCCGCGCCAAATTGACCGAACCCAGCAGGCACGCGCCATAGGGCGGCAGCGGCTGTTCACCGCAGTTGTGCACGACCAGACCGTTGGCGTCGAACGCGTTGACGCCGGGAACCTGAACGTCGAAGACGGTCTCTTCGCCAAGCTCATCCAGTGAAGCGACGGTCGCGACAAAGCGCTCGCGGTTTGGCCTGCGACGATAGTTCGCCGTAAGCGAAGCGAGCCGCCCGGCCTTTTCGGTATCGGCAAAGCCGATGATCTCGGCGAAACGCGTCATGTTCTCGCCGGAGATCACCAGTTCATGCTGGGCGGCGATGTCATAGAGCTTGGCACCGCCGCGCCCGTCCGGCAGCGGACGCGGGCCGGCCGGCCGCCGTTCGCGATAGATGGTCGAGACGATGCCCAAGCGCAGAAGCATGCGCTGAACGGCCGGCAGAACATCGCTCGAGCTCTGCGCCAGACGTACGCTGACGCCCT
>JANQGO010000057.1 GCA_028277285.1 Alphaproteobacteria bacterium
GCACCACGAGGGCTTCCACGTCGCCCAGAGCTTCACCCGCAACGGCAAGCGCTGGAGCACGGCGGACGGTTATCTGCGTCCGGCACTGGGCCGCGCCAATCTGACCTTGATGTCCGAAACGCTGGCCCACAAGGTGATCTTTGACGGCCGCCGCGCCGTCGCCGTGGAGGTCTCCCAGCAAGGCCAGACCAAGCGGATCGAGGCAGAGCGCGAGGTCATCCTTTCCGGCGGCGCCATCAACTCGCCCCAGCTTCTGCTGCTGTCGGGCGTCGGCGATCCCGCGCATCTGGCCGAGCACGGCATTGCCGTCACCGCCGAGGTGCCGGCGGTCGGCCGTCATCTGGAAGACCATCTGATCGTGCCGGTCCAGTACGCCACGCCGCCCGGCGTCTCGCCCGCCGGCAAGTTCAAGGACTGGCGGCGCTACCGCATGGGCCTTGAATGGATGCTGTTCAAGTCAGGCCTTGGCGCCTCGATCTTTTGCGAGACCGGCTGTTTCTTCAAAAGCGCCGACGATGTCGACTACGCCGACATCCAGCACGAGTTCTATCCGGTCCGCGCGCAGATGGGCGAGGCGGACGCCAATGTCGCCGACGGGTTCATGTTCTCCATGGGCATCATGCGCCCGCAAAGCCAGGGCCGCGTCTGGCTCAAATCCGCCGACCCGGCGGCCCACCCCGCGATCCTGTTCAACTATCTGGACAGCGAGAACGACCGGCGCGTCATGATCAACGGCGTGAAGCGCACCCGCGAGATGGCGGCCCAGGCCGCCTTCGACCCGCTGCGCCGCGAGGAGATCGCGCCCGGCCCGGACGTTCAGTCGGACGCGGAGATCCTGGCCTGGATCGCCGCTGAGGGCTCGACCGAGTACCATCCCTGCTCGACCTGCCGCATGGGTACGGGCGACGACAGCGTCACCGACGGCGAGGGCCGGGTGCACAACGTGGAGGGCCTGCGCGTGGTCGACGCCTCGATCATGCCCAGCAACCTGACCGCCAATCTGAACGCGCCGGTCATCATGATGGCCGAGAAGCTGGCCGACGCCATCCGCGGCCGCGACCCGCTCTAGCCTGTAGTAGGTCGGAACAGGATAACGTCGACGATAACGCTGTGACCGCGGTCACCTATCACGACGCTTTCACGGGTATTTGCGCGGTCCGTGCCCATCTCGAGGACATTGCAGCCCGCAAGCCTGGACATGGAGCGCCACGATGACCAGCAAGACCGCCAGCACGACGAACACCGCCTCGATCAAGCGTGTCGCCACGAACGTCAAGACGATCTATCGCGAAGTCATCGTCAACGCGCCGGGCCGCTCGCGGGGCTATTGGGAAGGCCCGTCGGCGTACTGACGCAGGGCCGCGCCGGTTCCCTCAACCCGCCATCAGTCCTTCCAGAAGCTGTCGCTATAGGCGGGTAACGCCTCGACCATGCGCATCTCGCGTATCCGCCCGCCACGCACGGTCATCAGAAAGGCAGCGTGGTTATGCAGCGTCCGCCCTTTCCGCTCGGCCTTGATCTCGACCATCGCCATCACCTGACCGGGGCCGACGGGCGCGATCTGAGTGATCGTTAGATCGGGATTGACGCTTCCGATATCCATCGCGTTCACGCTCGCCATGAAGGCGTCGCGGCCGTCCAGACGATTGACGCCGCCGTCGGCGTTGGTGATGTAGCTCGTCAGGTTCTCCGCCAGCAGATCGTTCATGGCCGCCTCGTCGGCGCGGTCGAAGGCTTCGACAAACGCCCTCACCACGTCGGCGGCGGCAGGGCCATCGCCGGTCCCATCATCGCTGTCATAGGTCGCGGCGGCGTCAGCCAGGATCGCCTCGACCGCCGGGTTGCGGCACTGAAAGTTGCGGTGCACGCCCAACACCGCCAAGCCGGGCGCAAGCTCTTTGATCGCCGCCAGCGCGGCGGCGCGCTCCTCGGGCGTTCCCGTTTCCATCAGCTCCATGTTGCGCATGGCCGCCGCGATGCTGCCCTTGCGCACGCGCACGCCCTTGAACACCGCATAGTCGTCGCCGTCGGGCAGCAGGTCTTCCGGTTTGATGGCTTTGTCGGTCATGGGTTACGGCCTCCGTCCCCGCCATGTTACCACGCGCCTCATGGCAGCGTCGTCTATCCGTCCGCACTCAGGCGGCGATCTTGGTGAAACGACGGCGTCTGTAGCCGATAACCACGGGCAGATAACCGCCTTCGGTGAAGACGGCATCCAAGTCGCGCGAGCCGGTGTCGACATGCAGCACCGGCGTCTCGGCAAGCTTGGCTGGGGTCGCGACAACGATCAGATGGTCGCGGCCGATCCTTTCGAGCACCGGCGGGCTGAGCTGCAGGTTGCCGCGGCCGAGCACAAAACCCTGCGCGCCGATCGGGCTTAACACCAGTCGGCACGCGGTATAGCGATCAAGCAGCGGCAGGATATCCGCTTCGGCGACGTCCTTCGCCACCAACCTACCGCCCGCGACCGCGTCAATGCCCAGCATGGTTTTGTCGATGCCGAGCAGGTCTCCAATCGCCTTTACCGTGCTGCCGGCGCCCAGCAGGTAGAGCGTGTCGGGGTCGTCGTTCATCGCGTCGACAATGCCGCGCGCGATGTTGCCCTTGATGTCGGCTTCGTCTTCGCGGGTGATCAGTGTCTTGGCCGACTGCGTCAGCATCGGCTCATAGGGCGTCGATGCCGCGGCATACAGCTTGACCGCCCATTCGCCGCGCCGATAACGCTCTTCGTCCAGATCCAGGACCTCGACCGTCGTTGTCTTCAGCGCACCGGACAGATAACCGGCGACGATTTCGGCCGTGTGCACGGGACTGGTGCCAAACACGCCGGAGTACATCTTGACGCCCGAAGGAATACCCAGCATCGGCACGGCCTCGCCGGTAACGGCGCAGATGTCGCGGGCGGTACCGTCGCCGCCGCAGAACAGGATGAGGTCGGCGCCGGCTTCCAGAAAGCAGGACGTGGCGGCCTTCGTGTCATCACGCGAGGTCGCCGCGCCGGGTTCGTAGACGACCTCGACGTTCCGGAACCCCGCCGCTTCCAGGGCCGCCGCGCCCATGTCGCCGGTGCAGGTCAGCCAGTGCGGTTCGGCGTTTGTCGCCGAAGCGGTTATGCGGCGATGGAGTTCGCGCAGCGTTTCCCCCGCACGTCCTGGCGCGACGGGGACCGCGCCGCGCCGGCGCGCCTCGTCGGCCACGTCGTCGGTGCCCTTCAGCCCCACACGCCCGCCCATGCCGGCGATCGGATTGATCACAAAGCCGATGCGCCGCGCGGTCTCGGTCATGGCCGGCGCCTAAAGCCGGTCGAGTTCGACGTCCTCACACGACATGCCGAACGCGGCGAGCCCGCCTTCGATGTAATCGGACAACAGTGGTATGCCGATCAGATAGGCGGCGGTGTGTTCGGTGTGCTGCTGCTCGGCCAGCGCCAGGGCATCGTCCCAGTCCTCGGCGTCGTGGTCGCCGCGTCCGACCCAGGTCAGCGCGACCAGCGCGCACTGTTCGTCCCAGTTCAGCCCGTCGATGGCGTCGCGCAGTTCCTCGAACGTCGGATCGTCCTCATAGACTTCCAGCACCTGCACGACACCGTCATCGGTCGCGTTGGAGCCGTAGTCCGGTTCGACGACCCCTTCCTGGGCGTCGAACTCGCGCGCGCGCAGCATGATGTAGCAGACCTTGGTGCGGTCGATACTGGGCGTGGCCATGGCCGCCTCCTGCCGTTTCTCTGCCCTGAGACCGTGACGCCAAAGGCATGGTCCCGCCTTGACGCACATCAACGCACCGGCAGTTGTCACAATACGCCGGCCGCGGTTCGCGTTAGGTTATCGTGAACGGGATCGGACGGAAGACCGGGAGCGTCACGATGACACGACCAGAGGCGATCGGTTTCATCGGCCTGGGCAACATGGGCTGGCCCATGGCGGGCAACCTGTGCAAGGCGGGCTTCAGGGTCATCGGCATGGATGCCGATGGCGAAAGGCAGGCGGCGTTCGCCGACACTTTCGGCGCCGAGGTTGCAGAGGGCGCGGAGGCCTTCGCCGAGACGGACCGTCTGATCACCATGCTGCCCGATGGCCGTATCGTCGCCGACGTGCTGGTCGGCGCCGGCGACGTGCTTCGCCACCTTCCCCAAGGCAGCCTCGTCATCGACATGAGCTCCGGCGATCCCTCTGCCTACGAGACGATCACGCCTGAGGTCGAACGGCTCGGCCATGCCATGATCGACGCGCCGGTCTCCGGCGGCACCGGCGGCGCGGAGGCCGGCACGCTGACCATCATGACCGGCGGCGACGACGCGGCCATCGACCGCGCGATGCCGCTGTTCGAGGTGATGGGCGGCAAGATCTTCCGCACCGGCGGTCTGGGTAGCGGCCAAGCCATGAAGGCGCTCAACAATCTCGCGTCGGCCACCGCGCTGATGGTGACCATCGAGGTCCTGATCACCGCCCAGCGTTTCGGCCTCGACCCCGCCATGGTCAACAGCATCCTGAACGTCTCGACCGGCCGCAACAATTCGACGGACAAGAAGATCGCGCCGCATGTCTTGAGCCGCACCTTCGATTCCGGTTTCGGGCTATCGCTCATGGCCAAGGACCTGCGCACCGCCCACGCCATCGCCGAGCGCACGAAGACGCCGGTGCCGCTCAGCGATCTCGCGGTCCAGATGGCGCAACAGGCGTCCGAGGCGCTCGGCCCCGACGCCGATCACACGGCCGTCGCGCTGTGGATCGAGGAACGTGTCGGCGACACGCTGAAGCCAAGCTGATCGCCTGGCCTAGAGCCGGCGGTCCAGCACCGCCTGCAGTGCGGTGATCAGCTGCAGCTTGCCGTCCAGCCCCATGCCCGAACGGTCGATATGGGAGAAGCCGTCGATCACGAATACCTCGCTGCCGGCGACCGCGTCGCCCAGGGCGATGCTCTGCGTAAAGGGGATCAGCGTGTCGTCGCGGCCGTGGATCAAAATCAAGCGGCCCTCCAGATGGTCGAGGTCGTAGCGCGCCGGCGACAGCGCTGTCAGTTGATCGCCGATCGCCGGCGGCAGGTCTTCCAAGAGGCCATCGACCGCTTCGGGATCGTCGTTGGTCATGACATCCAGCAAAGCGCGGCCCTCCGGCCCCAGCCCGGCGGCGAGGTCGTCGATCGGCGCGTCGTCCGCGCGGGTGCGGCGCTCGGCGATCGCCTGCAGCAGGAGGCGGTCCTGCGGATCGTCCAGCAGGTCGGTGTTGCTCGACAGCAGGAGCCACTTGGCGACGGGCACCGGATCCTTCGTCAGCCAGGGACCACGCGACTCCTGGCGATAGTGGCCGGTGGTCGCGAAGGTGATCACCGCCTCGGTGTCATGATATCCGCCCAGCCCGACCAGGAAGTCGATCTTGTCGCCGGCATCCGGCTCCAGGCTCGCCATGATGGCCAGGCCCACCGCATAAGATATTGCCGCCACGCCGACATCATGACCCTGTGGCAACAGGTCGCTGCCGGATAGGTAAACGACACCGTCGGCGATGGTGCGCGCGTCGTCCGGGCGGATCTCCACCGCGCGCGATCCCGCCAGATCGGGCACCAGCACCAGGAACCGCGCGCGCGCCAGCGACGTCGCCAGATCGACCAGCCGGGCATCGTCCTTGCCGTCCGGCGTGAAACCCGGCACCAGCACGAGGCCGGCGCCGATCGGCTGCAGGGGCTCATAGATATCGGCCACGGACGGCCGGCCGTCGATGACATAGGTGGCCAGGCTGCGCCGCGGCTCCGGCGTCGTTTCCTTCAGCTTGCTTGGTCCGGCGCCGACATCGATATCCTGCAGCACCCGCGTTGCCTCCCAGCTTTGCTGGGAAACGCAGGCGCCC
>JANQGO010000100.1 GCA_028277285.1 Alphaproteobacteria bacterium
ATTCCGAGCCACACTTTCGTGGGCCGCGCACCGCATGACCGCAGACGTCGTCACGCCAGCCGAATACACGCCCTTCCGCCGGGCCGCGATTCTGGCGTCGGTGACGCTGTCGCAGACGCTCTACGGCATGACCTTCCTGATGGTCACCGTCATCCTGCCGCAGATGCAGGGCAGCCTGTCGGCCACGCAGGACCAGATTTCCTGGATCGTGACGCTGAACATCCTAGCGACCGCCATCATGACGCCGATGGCCGGCTGGCTGAGCGCCACCTTCGGCTGGCGCAACGTGATGCTGTTCTGCCTCGCCGGTTTCACCATCGCGACCGTCCTCTGCGGCATGGCGGAATCCCTGGAGTCGCTGGTCATCTACCGCATCCTCCAGGGCGGGTTCGGCGCGCCGATGACGCCGCTGTCGAACGCGATCCTACTGGCCATCTACCCGAAGAAACAGCATGGGACCGTTACCGCCATTTTCGGCATGGGGGTTGTGGTCGGCCCCATCTTCGGGCCGGTGTTCGGCGGCGCGCTGAGCGAACTCTACGACTGGCGCTGGACGTTCTGGCTGATCGTGCCGATCAGCGCCGTCGCCTGGGCCGGCCTTTGGGCGTCCCTGGTGGACGGCGGCCGCGAGCGCGGCGTTCGGTTCGACTGGACCGGGTTCCTATCCCTCTCGCTGGCGGTGACCTGCCTTCAGCTCATTCTCGACCGTGGCCAACAGGAAGATTGGTTCGATTCGCGCGAGATCGTCGTCGAAACCGCGATCGCCATCGGCGCATTGTACATTTTCGTGGTGCACAGCCTGACCGCCCGAACCCCGTTCCTGAATCCGCGCCACCTGCTCGACCGGAACTACAGCCTGGGCCTGATCATCGTCCTGGTCTACGGCATGCTGAACTTCACGCCGATGGTGATGCTGCCGCCGATGCTGAAGGATTTGATGGAATACCCTGATTCCATTATAGGATTCCTCATCGCATGCCGCGGCATTGGCGCGGTGATCGGGTTCTTCCTCGCCATGTGGATCAGCAAGCTCGACCCCCGTATCGGCATGACCATCGGCTTCGGGGTGCAAGCGGTGTCCGGCCTGATGATGATGCAGTTCGACATGACCGTCACCAATGCCGAGGTCGCGGTGACCAGCATCATGCAAGGCAGCGCCGTGGGGCTGATCTGGGTGCCCCTCGTCGTCGCCACCTTCTCGACGCTGGACCGGCGCTTCCTATCGGAATCCACGGGCGTGTTCCATCTGCTGCGAAACCTCGGGAGCAGCATCTTCATATCCGCCAGCGTCACGACACTGGTCCGCACCGGGCAGATGAATCACGCGTTTCTGACCGAGAACATTTCGCCCTTCAACGAGACCTTGGCCTTCCCCAATCTGCCCAACGCATGGGATATCGAGAACTTGGAAGGATTGGCGGCGATGGGCGGCGAGATCGGCCGCCAGGCCGCGATGTTGGGCTACCTCAACGCCTTCGGCCTGTATACCGCGGCATGCGTGATCGTGCTGCCGCTGATCCTGCTGGTCCGCATTCCGAAACAGGTGGAGGATTGATCCGATGACCCACGAAACCACGCCGCCGCTTTCCGACTTTCGGGCGGTGGCCGAACTGCACCACCGGATGACCACCGGGTTGATCCTCTCCCTGATGACGCGGAAAGGCGAAAAGATCGCGGCCGATGTCGTCTACCGCCTGTTCCGGCGTCAGCATACGGAAACTTTCCTGCCGGGGCTGGAGAAACTGAACCTGACCGGCCTGCCCGACGCGGTCGCGTCCGCGCAGTACCACTATCTCAGCAACGCGATCGGTACGGTCAAAGTCGAGTTCATGCCCGACTCCGACCGCAAGGCCTGGATACGCTATCCGCCGCCGCGCTGGATCTTCGACGGCACCGCCATCTGCGGCGTCACCAACGCGGTCACGATCGCCATGATGCGCGGCTGGCACGCCCACAACGGCGAGGCGTTGGGCAATCCGAATCTCGGTTT
>JANQGO010000158.1 GCA_028277285.1 Alphaproteobacteria bacterium
CGCTGCGTAGAGCGCGATGGCGTAATGGCCGATCGACAGGAGAAACCGGTCGCGGCCCTCCCACTCCGGATCCTCGGGGCGATAGTCGAGCGCATGGAAGTACGAGGTCGCCAGAACGTCCGCGACACCGAGCGCCTGACCGATGTAGCCCTGGCCCTGCACCTCGCCCATCAGGAGCGCCTTGCGCCGGATGTTCCAGGCGCGCATCTCAAGCGACACGTTCGATAGGTTGCCTGCGCGCGGCTGCGCGACCATGGCCTCCTCCCTGACTTTCTTGTTCGTTGAACGATTGATAACAGCAAGCCGCGCTGCTGAAACTTTCGAAAAACGCAAAACTTGTTTAGAAAATCTTCAAAAGATAGCCGCCGAACCCACACGAAATCGACATTGAACCCGCCGTCCGGCCGAGGCCACACAGCGCGCCGTTACAGCGCCTCTCCTAGCGTTTCCCCGTCGCCCCTCGATCGAGGCTAAACCGGACTGAAGCACTGGCCCTAAGTCTTAGATTTTTTACCCTTTTTCCAGAATACACCTGTGCTAGATCACAGCAGCTCACAACCAATAGACAGTGAAGGGTTGGAGCCGGCAGCCTGCGCAAGAGCAGCGACGCGCACTGGGATTGAGAAAGGGAGAGGCATGGACACCAGCAACTTGTTCGACGAAAGCAACGTCGACGCGCTGATCAGCGCGGTGATCGACGCGTTCACCACCTATGGTATGAGTGTCATAGGCGGCATCTTCATTCTCATCATCGGCTGGATGGTCGCCGGCTGGGCCAAGCGCGCCGTGCGGCGCGTGCTGAGCAAGACCGACAAGGTCGATGCGACCCTGCGCGGCTTCTTCTCCAGCCTGGTGCGCTATGTCATCCTGGTTTTCGTCGTCATCGCCGTGCTCAACCAGTTCGGCGTGCAGACGGCCAGCCTCATCGCCATCTTCGGCGCCGCCGGCCTGGCGATCGGCCTGGCCCTCCAGGGCACCCTCTCCAATGTCGCCGCCGGCGTCATGCTGCTGATCTTCCGGCCGCTGCGCGTCGGTCAGTACGTCGAGGTTGCGGGCAAGGCCGGCACCGTCGTCGACCTCAATCTCTTCACCACCGAGCTTGCGACACCGGACAACGTGCAGATCATCATTCCCAACAATGCGATCTGGGGTACCTCCGTGGTCAACTACTCGCACCACGGCACGCGGCGCGTCGACTTCACCCTCGGCATCGGCTACGGCGACGACATGGACAAGGCGATCGCCACCATCGAGTCGGTGATTGCCGACGATCCGCGCCCCCTCTCCGACCCGGCCCATCAGATCGTCGTCGGTGAGCTGGCCGACAGCTCGGTCAACCTGATCGTCCGGATCTGGGTCAGGGCCGACGACTACTGGCCGCTCAAGTTCGATTTCACCAAGCGCTTCAAGGAGCGCTTCGACGCCGAGGGCATTTCAATCCCCTTCCCGCAGCAGGACGTGCATATGTATACGGTGGCGAACAGCGCCTAGCGTCTTTCTGCTGGAGGTTCCATGCCCCAACATATCGGCATCGTCGGCTGCTCGGCCGAGGGTGCCGCCCTCTGCTACCGGACCATCTGCACGGAAGCGCCGGCGCTGCTCGGGCGTGCCCACGCCCATCCCGAGGTCTCCCTGCATACGCCCTCGCTGGCCGACTACACGGCCTGCCTGGAGGTGGGAGACCTGGAGGGTGTCGCCGCGCTGATGCTGGCCTCGGCGGAGAAGCTGGCCAAGATCG
>JANQGO010000175.1 GCA_028277285.1 Alphaproteobacteria bacterium
CCGAACGGGCGCGCGGGTTGCCGCGAACTTCTGCTTCGCCCGCTGTCACCGGCTTCTTGCCGATCAGACGGAAGCGCAGCGGCGCGGCGGCCCGGCCCAGCCGGCATCTTCCCGACTTGCCCGATGCCGCGCGCGCGCCGAGCTTCCGTCTGATCGGCAAGAAGCCGGTGACAGCGGGCGAAGCAGAAGTTCGCGGCAACCCGCGCGCCCGTTCGGCGCGCCTGCGCGCGGCCGTGCGGACCGACGCGCCGGCATGGGCGGAGGCGGCATGATGCGACGCGGTAGCCCGATCTGGATGGTGGCCGCGGTCGGCGCGGCCGTGGCGGCCTTCGTCATCAAGTACGAGGTACGCAGCCTGGAAGACGAACTGACGCGGCTGGAAAACGAGCTGGTCGACCGGCGCGAGGCCATTCACGTGCTGCGGGCCGAGTGGAGTTATCTGAACCGGCCCGACCGTCTGACCGAGCTCGCCGAGCGTCATCTCGATCTGGTGCCCATGGCGCCGGCGCAGATGGGCGTGCTGGTCGACGTGCCCTACAGCCCGAACGGCCTGCCGGACTACGTCCTGACGCCGTCTATCTCGTTGGTCACCTTCGAGGCGACACAATGAGCGACCACGTGCACAACGATCGCCAATGGTATGGCGGCGCCATGGAGCCGCAGCCGACGCTGCGCCTTGAAGGCGCGATCAAGCAGGCCGCGGATATCTGCCGTTCGCGTCTGGTCGTGCTGACTGTCGTCTTCTGCGCGGCGTTCCTGTTGATCGCCGGACGCCTTGTCGAGGTGATGCTGATCGAGGCCGGCGACAGCGACGCGCTCGCCTACAACACCGCGCTGGCGCCCATCGGACGTGCCGACATCGTCGACCGCAACGGCATGCTGTTGGCGACTGATCTGCCGACCGCTTCGCTCTATGCCAACCCGCGCGTCGTGATCGATGCGGAAGAGGCGGCGGTGATGCTGGAGTCGGCCCTGCCCGACCTCGACTTCGACGAGGTCGTCGCGAAACTCTCCACCGATCGTGGTTTTGTCTGGCTGAAGCGGAACCTGACCCCGCGCCAGCAGGCCGACATTCACGCGCTCGGCATTCCAGGCGTTGGATTTGTGCGCGAAGAGCGGCGGATCTATCCGCAGGGTCATCTCGCCGCCCATGTGGTCGGCTTTACCGATATCGACCGGCAAGGCCTGGCCGGAGCAGAGCAGGCGTTCGATCACGAGCTGCAGGCGCGCGCGGAAGCCGGCGAGACGCCGCTGGCGTTGTCGATCGACATCCGGTTCCAGCAGATCGTGCGCGAGGAGCTGATGGCCACCATCGACCGCTTCGGCGCCATCGGCGGTACCGGCATCGTGTTGGACGTGCATACCGGCGAAGTGCTCGCCATGGTGTCCCTGCCGGACTTCGACAGCAACCGGGCTGGCGAAGCGGCCGACGATACACGCTTCAACCGCGCGACGCTGGGCGTTTACGAGGTCGGTTCCGTCTTCAAGGTCTTCACCGCCGCGATGGCGCTCGACACCGGTCTGGTCGACATGCGCAGCGGTTATGACGCGTCCGAGCCGCTCCGTGTCTCGCGGTTTACCATCCGCGACTTCAAACCGAAAAACCGCTGGCTGTCGCTGCCGGAGATCCTGATCTATTCGTCCAATATCGGTTCGGCGAAGATGGCGATGGAGGTCGGCGCCGAACGTCAGCAGGCGTTCCTGGACCGCATCGGGCTCCTGTCGCCGTCGCAGCTTGAGTTGCCGGAAACGGCGCAGCCCATGGCGCCCTCGCCGTGGCGCGACATCAACACCATGACCATCGGCTTCGGCCACGGTGTCGCGGTGACGCCGATCCAGGTCGTCTCGGCCATGGCGGCGATGGTGAACGGCGGCGTGCTCTACCAGCCGACGATCCTGCGCTGGACCTCGGACCAGTCGCCGCCCGGCGTGCAGGTGATCCGGTCCGAGACGTCGGAAGCCGTGCGCATGCTGATGCATCTGGTCGTCGAGTACGGCAGCGGGCGGAACGCGCAGGTCGACGGTTATCTCATCGGCGGCAAGACCGGCACCGCCGAAAAGCTTGATCCCTCGGGCGGCTATAGCGACGACAAACTGTTGTCGTCGTTCGTCTCGGCCTTCCCGATCGACGATCCCCGCTTCGTCGTTCTGGCGATGATCGACGAGCCCAACGGCATCGAGGAGACCTACGGCTACGCGACCGGCGGTTGGACCGCGGCGCCGACGGTCGGAAACATCATCGCGCGTATCGGTCCGCTGGCCGGCATCGCGCCCGACGAAAACGCCATGCCAGATTTGCCTCAGGCGGTGGCCGGACAGGATTTGGAACTGGAGGCCATTCTTGCGGCTTACGGCGCTCATTAACGGTCTCGACCTCAAGGTCGAACGCTGTGGCGGGGATGTCGATATCCTTGGCTTAAGCGCGGACTCGCGCGACTGCGCGCGCGACTACCTGTTCGCGGCCGTGCCGGGTGTCGAGACCGATGGCCGCCGCTTCATCGACGACGCGATGTCGCGCGGCGTCGCCTGTGTGCTGACGACGCCGGATGCGGCCTCGAAGGTGACCCGGGACGACGTCTCGGTGCTGACCAGCGACCGGCCGCGCCGCGTGCTCGCGCAAATGGCCGCCCGTTTTTTCGGCGGCCAGCCGGAACGTGCCGTCGCCGTGACCGGGACCAACGGTAAGACGTCGGTCGCCGTTTTCTGCGCACAGCTTTGGTGCGCCTTGGGCAACAAGGCGGCGGCGGTCGGCACCTTGGGCGTGTGCGGCAACGGCTACCGCGCCAGTCTTGCGCACACGACGCCGGACCCGGTTGCCTTGCACAAGGTATTGGCCGACCTTGAGGTGCGCGACTTCAAACGCGTTGCGCTGGAAGCGTCCAGTCACGGGCTCGACCAGAACCGTGTCGATGGCGTGCGCCTGTCTGCCGCCGGCTTCACCAATCTGACCCAGGATCACTACGACTATCATGAGAGCTTCGAGGCCTATCGCGACGCCAAGTTCAGCCTGTTCCGTCTTGTCGAGGCGGACAGCATTGCGGCGCTGAACGCCGACAGCGATCAGTTCGAGGCGCTGGCCGCCGTGTGTCGCGACAACGGGCTGCATGTCGTCGGCTATGGCCGCTCAGGCAACGACCTCAGGCTTGTCGACAACCGCTACAGTGGACCGGTTCAGATCCTGACGATCGAGGCGGACGGCGCGCGCATCGACACGGAATTGCCGCTGCCCGGACACTTCCAGGCCATGAACGCCCTGTGTGCTGCGGCCATGGTCGCAGGTGTCGAAGGCATTGACGTCGCGCGCGTGTTGGAGCTTTTGCCGTCTCTGACCGGTGTACGTGGACGCCTGGAGCGTGTCGCCGAACATCCCGATGGCGGCCCGATCTATGTCGACTATGCGCATACGCCCGATGCCTTGCAGACCGTTTTGGCGGAGGTGCGTCCGGCGGTGACCGGCAAGCTGTTTGTCGTCTTCGGCTGCGGCGGTGACCGCGATCGCGACAAGCGCGCCCGCATGGGCGCGATCGCCGCGCGCCTTGCCGACAAGGTGTTCGTTACCGACGACAACCCGCGCACGGAAGAGCCGGCCGACATTCGCCAGGAGATCATGGCGGGCTGCCCCGACGCGACCAATGTCGGCGGCCGCGCCGAGGCGATCCGCGCGGCGGTCCGCGAGATGGCGGACGGCGATGTTCTTGTCGTCGCCGGCAAGGGCCACGAGCAAGGCCAGATTGTCGGCAAGCAGGTTCTGCCGTTCGACGACGGCGACGAGGTGCGCCGCGCGGTCGATGAACTGGGGCGCGCGGCATGACCGGGTCCGTGCTTTGGAACGACCGCGATGCGGCGGCGGCCACCGGCGGCGAGAGCCTGCAGTCGTGGTCGGCGTTCGGTGTCGCGTTCGACAGCCGCCAGATTGTGCCGGGCGATCTGTTTGTCGCGCTGAAGGGTGAAACGTCGGACGGTCATAACTATGTCGGCCAGGCGCTCGACGGCGGCGCGGCGGCGGCGATGGTGGCGCGCACGTTCGAGCATGGCCAGCCGGCGCCCTTGTTGCTGGTGCCCGACACGACGGCCGGTCTCGACGATTTGGCGCGTGCCGCCCGTGCGCGCTGCGCTGGGCGCATGTGCGCGATCACGGGCAGTGTCGGCAAGACCGGCACCAAAGAAATGCTGCACCACGTGCTGGCGCGCCAGGGCGCGACCCATGTCAGCGAGAAGAGCTTCAACAACCACGTGGGCACGCCGCTCAGCCTGGCGCGCATGCCGACGGCGACGCGCTTCGGCGTCTTCGAGATCGGCATGAATGCGCCGGGCGAGATCGCGCCGCTGACCGGTCTGGTGCAGCCGAACATCGCGGTCATCACGGCGATCGAACTGGTGCACGGCGCGACCTTCGACGGGATCGAAGGCATCGCCGCCGAAAAGGCCGATATCTTCAATGGGCTGACCGAGGACGGCATCGCCGTCATCAACGGTGACAGCGCGTTCGCCGACTATCTGGCGCAGCGTGCCGGCGATGCCGGCGCCGGCCGCATCGTGCGGTTCGGTGAGACGGACGGCTGCGATGTACGGCTGCTCGATTGGCGCCTGGAGGACGAGGGCACCGCCGTCAAAG
>JANQGO010000330.1 GCA_028277285.1 Alphaproteobacteria bacterium
GCTCCTGCTCGCCCCAACTCTCTGTCAGCTCAACGTCCAAATCGTTTGCACTAAACACTACACCTGCTTTGCAGGTGATAGCCGAAACCGCCGATCGTCTCGCTGACCAGTTCGACCTTGCCCGATGGCGTCGTCAGCGGATTGGCGGCGGGGTCGTTGCGCAGGGCGGCCAGGAGGTGGTTGCCGGTCGTCAGCGGACCGACGCGCATCCAGCCGCCGGCCCAGAAGTCGTCGAAGTCCGGTATCTCAACACCGGCCTTCGCCGCGTTCTCGCGTGAGATGTCATAGAGATAGCGCACCCAGGCCATCTCATCGCGGCCTTCGGTGAAGGCGTCGCCAAAACCCATGCGTTCGGCGAGGTCGCGGAAGATCCCGTGGTCCGAGCGCGCCTCGCCGTATGGCTCGCTCGCCTGGTGCATGGGTGCGGCGAAGCCGCCGTGCGCGCTGCCGGAAAAGTCGTTGCGCTCCAGGGGCGTCGTCGCCGGCAGCACGATGTCGGCGAAGCGCGCGGTCGGCTGGAACCACGCGTCGTTGACGATAACGGTCTTGGGCCGGCGGAAGGCGTCGGCCAGCCGGTGCAGGTCCTGGTGGTGATGGAACGGGTTGCCGCCCGCCCAATAGACCAGACCGATTTCCGGAAAGGTGATGTCCATGCCGTTATAGGGGATCGTCGCGCCGGGATTGAGCAGCATGTCGGCGATGCGCGCGACCGGGATGAACCGGTCGACGGGATTGCGGCCTTGGGGAAACGCCGCCCAGCGGAACGGCAGCCGGCCGGCGCCGTGGTCATTGAACGTGCCCAGGCCGAAGGCGATGCCGCCGCCGGGCAAACCGAGCTGTCCCAGAAGTGCTGCGAGCGCGATCGCCATCCAGAACGGCTGCTCGCCATGGTCGGCGCGCTGCATCGCCCAGGTGATGGAGATCAGCGTGCGCCGGCCCTCCATCTCGCGCGCCAGGGCAATGATGGCGCTTGCCGAAACGCCGGTGATCGCCGCGGCCCAGGCGGGGTCCTTGGGCTGGCCGTCGCTCTCGCCCAGGACATAGGCGATGAGCTCGTCGCCGCCGACACAGCAGCGGTCCAGAAACGCCTTGTCGTGTTTGCCGTCGGTGATCAGCACATGGGCCAGCGCCAGCATCAACGCGACATCGGTGTTGGGGCGCGGCGCCAGCCAGTCGGCGCCGAAGGCATCCTCGTTGTGCGACAGCACCGGGCCGATCGAGATCGCCTGCATGCCGCTTTCGATGCAGGCGGCCAGGCCGACCTTGTCGACATGGGGACCGGTACCGCCGGGATCGACCATGGCGTTCTTGAACGGCAGGCCGCCAAAGGCGACCAGAAGCTCTGTGTGCTCCTTCATGGTCGGCCAGTCATAGCCGGTCGGCAGCATGCCGCCGCCCAGAACGCGCGACACGATGACCTCGGCGGCGGCCGAGCTATAGGTGTTGACATGGCGCACGAAGCCGCCGGCCAGATTCATGAACCGCTTGAGCTGGCTCTGCGCGTGGTGAAACCGCCCGGCGCTGGCCCAGCCATAGGAGCCGGCGAAGATCCCTTCGTTGCCCAGCTCGTCCTTGGTGCGCTCGATCGCGTCGACGACAAGATCGAGCGCCCGGTCCCAACTGACGGGGACATAAGGGTCGCGGCCGCGTCCCGAACCGTCGCACGCGCCTTCGCTCTCCAGATAGCTGCTGCGCAC
>JANQGO010000376.1 GCA_028277285.1 Alphaproteobacteria bacterium
CGCACGGCTGCCCGGTCCTGACCGACGTCCACGAACGGGAACAGTGCGCGCCGGCGGCCGATGCGGTCGACGTTCTGCAGATCCCGGCCTATCTGTGCCGCCAGACCGACCTGCTGGTCGCCGCCGGCAAGACCGGCAAGGCGGTCAACGTCAAGAAGGGCCAGTTCCTGGCGCCTTGGGACATGAAACACGTGGCGGCCAAAGTCGCGTCCACGGGCAATGAAAACATTCTGTTGACCGAGCGCGGTGCCAGCTTCGGCTATAACGCCCTGGTCTCCGACATGCGGGCGCTGCCGATCCTGGCCGAGGAAGGCTATCCCGTCGTGTTCGACGCCACCCATTCGGTCCAGCAGCCCGGTGGCCAGGGCGGCAAGAGCGGCGGCCAGCGCGAGTTCGTGCCGGTTCTGGCCCGTGCCGCCGTCGCGGTCGGCACCGCCGCCGTCTTCATGGAAACCCATGAGGATCCCGACAGCGCGCCCAGCGACGGTCCCAACATGGTGCCGCTGGACGACATGCCGGAGCTGCTGGCGACGCTCGTCGCCCTTGACGGCCTGGTCAAGAAACGGGCAAACACCGCCTGACCTCGCGCTTCTCGCGCACTCGTCATCACAAGAACCAAGGGGGAGGCGGCCATGTCGGCCATCCTGGACATACATGCGCGTGAAATTCTCGACAGCCGCGGCAATCCCACGGTCGAGGTCGAGGTGCTTCTGGAATCCGGCGCGCACGGGCTGGCGGCCGTGCCGTCCGGCGCGTCGACGGGCGCCCATGAGGCGGTCGAACGGCGCGACGGCGATGCCGCGCGTTATGGCGGCAAAGGCGTGCTTGGTGCGATCGGCGCCGTCGATGGCGAGATCTTCGATGCGCTCTCGGGCATGGACGCCACCGATCAGGAAGCAATTGACCGCACGCTGATCGAACTGGACGGCACGCCGAACAAGAGCCGGCTTGGCGCCAACGCGACATTGGGCGTCAGCCTGGCGATCGCGCGCGCCGCCGCCGAGGACTGCGTGATGCCGCTCTATCGCTACATCGGCGGTACGCTCGCACACACGCTGCCGGTGCCGATGATGAACGTGATCAACGGCGGGGCGCATGCGGACAATGCCCTTGATTTTCAGGAGCTTATGATCGTTCCCGTAGGCGCCTCAAGTTTTGCTGAAGGTCTGCGCGCGGGCGCCGAGGTGTTCCAGGCGCTGAAGAAGAACCTGTCGGACCAGGGCCTCAGCACCAATGTGGGCGACGAGGGCGGTTTTGCGCCGGATATCGCCGATGCCAACGCCGCGCTCGACCTGCTGCTGCGTGCGATCGAGGCGACGGGCCGCACGCCCGGTGAGGACGTCGCGCTGGCGCTCGATGCGGCGTCGACCGAGTTCTTCGCAGACAGCGTTTACACCGTGGCTGAAGTCCAGCGCGATTCGGACGCCATGATCGAGGTTTACGCCGGCATGCTGGATTCCTATCCGATCATCTCGATCGAAGACGGTCTGGCCGAAGACGATTGGGCGGGCTGGTCAAAGCTGACCGAAACGCTCGGTGACCGGGTGCAGCTCGTCGGCGACGACCTCTTCGTGACCAACGTGGAGCGTGTGCGCATGGGGCTCGACCAGGCCGCCGCCAACGCGGTGCTGGTCAAGGTCAACCAGATCGGCACCTTGAGCGAAACCCTTGAAACCGTTCAGCTTTCCCATCGCGGCGGTTTCGCGACCGTGATGTCCCACCGCTCCGGCGAGACCGAGGACACGACCATTGCGGACCTGGCGGTGGCGGCGGCGTGCGGCCAGATCAAGACCGGCTCTCTGTCGCGCTCGGACCGCACGGCCAAGTACAACCGGCTGCTCAGAATCGAAGAGGAACTGGGCGATAACGCGGTCTATCCGGGCCGGCGCGCCTTCCGTCAGATTGCCGGTTAGCTGACATTGCTGCCCTCCGGTCTTCGGAAGTTGGGGCAAATTGCTGATTTATAGCGTTTTTTCTTGACCTCCTAAGAGGCCGGTGATTCACTGCGCCCATGGTTCGACTTCGCGAACGTCTGCGCCGCTCCGCCAAGCATCTGCCGGGTCTCGTCGGCATGTGTGCTGTCGTCTATTTCGGCTATCACGCCATCCAGGGCGATCGCGGCCTGCTGACCCTGATCACGCTCGACAACCGGGTTGCCTCGGTGAGCCATCAGGTTGAGGTCGTCAAGAGCGAGCAGATGGCCCTGGCGCAGCGGGTCTCCCTGATGCGCCCGGCGAGCCTCGACCGTGACATGCTGGAAGAGCAGGTTCGCCTGGTTTTGAACTACACCCATCCCAACGACGTCGTCATCCAGGTCGACGAACGCTAAGGGGTGGATGGAAATTTCCCCCGATGGGGAAAAATCCTCCTACATTCATGCTTTTGTGACGGTGCCGTGCTTGCAAGCGGTTGGGCGCGTGCCTAGTTTGCTGCTAAGCGAGCGGCGCAATCGTTCGCCCGAGGCGCTTTTCTTCAAGGGGGACGCATGGCCCGCACAGCAGCGAGCAAGACCCGAGCCGGTGGACGCAAGGCGGCGCCGGCCAAAGCAGCAGATACCCAACTACCCGGTGACGAGCTTCTGAATTGCTACCAGCAGATGCTGCTGGTGCGCCGTTTCGAGGAGAAGGTCGGCCAGATGTACGGCATGGGCCTGATCGGCGGTTTCTGCCACCTCTATATCGGCCAGGAAGCGGTCGTCGTCGGCATGGATCACGCGTGCCGGCCCGACGATGCGGTGATCACCAGCTACCGCTGCCATGCCCATGCGCTGATCCGCGGCGTGCCGGCGAAGGCCGTCATGGCCGAGCTGACCGGCCGCGCCGCCGGTATCTCCAAGGGCAAGGGCGGTTCGATGCACATGTTCGACCGTTCGCTCGGGTTCTACGGCGGCCATGGCATTGTCGCGGCCCAGGTGCCGCTGGGCGCCGGGATCGCGTTTGCCATGAAGTACCGCGAGCAGGACACGGTCTCGCTTGATTACTTCGGCGAAGGCGCGGCCAACCAGGGCCAGGTCTATGAGACCTTCAACATGGCGAGCCTGTGGAAGCTGCCGGTCGTTTTCATTATCGAGAACAACCAGTACGCCATGGGCACGTCCATCGAACGGTCGAAGGCGGGCACGGAGCTTTACCGCCGTGGTGAGGCGTTCGGCATTCCCGGCATCGAGGTCGACGGCATGGATGTCGAGGCGGTGTGCAAAGGCGGTTCGGAAGCGATCACCCATTGCCGGGCCGGTGAGGGGCCGATCCTGGTCGAGATGAAGACCTATCGTTATCGCGGCCATTCCATGTCCGATCCCGCGAAGTACCGGTCGAAGGACGAGGTCAAGAAGATGCGCGCCGAGCATGATCCGATCGACCACATCCGCGCCGTCTTGATCGAGCGCGGCGAGGCCGACGACGACAAGCTCAAAGAGATCGACCGCGAGGTGAAGTCCGAGGTCGCCGAGGCCGCGGAATTCGCCCAGAACGCGCCCGAGCCGGAACTCGCGGAACTCTATACCGACGTTTACGCCGACGCGGCGGCTTAAGGGGGCGGTCAGATGGTCGAGATTACCGTACGCGAAGCGTTGCGCGACGCGATGGCCGAGGAGATGCGCCGCGATCCCGATGTCTTCCTGATTGGCGAGGAGGTCGCGGAGTACCAGGGCGCCTACAAGGTCAGCCAGGGCTTGCTGGAGGAGTTCGGCGCCCGCCGGGTCGTCGATACGCCGATTACCGAACACGGTTTTGCAGGGCTCAGCGTCGGCGCCGCCTTCGCCGGCTTGCGGCCGATCACCGAGTTCATGACGTTCAACTTCGCCATGCAGGCGATGGATCACCTGATCAACTCGGCGGCCAAGACACTCTATATGTCGGCCGGCCAGATCAACGTCCCCATCGTGTTTCGCGGTCCCAACGGCGCCGCCGCGCGCGTCGCGGCCCAGCATTCGCAGAGCTATGCGAGCTGGTACAGCCATGTGCCGGGCTTGAAGGTCGTCGCGCCGTACTCGTCGGAAGACGCCAAGGGTCTGTTGAAGTCGGCGATCCGCGATCCCAACCCGGTCGTCGTCCTGGAGAACGAACTGCTCTATGGCGAGACGTTCGACCTGCCCGACGACGACGAGCTTCTGGTGCCGATCGGCAAAGCCAAGATCGAACGGGAAGGCGGCGACGTGACCATCGTGTCGTTCTCGATCGTGCTCGGCCGGGCCTTGCAGGCGGCCGACGTTCTGGCCGGCGAGGGCATCGAGGCGGAGGTCATCAACCTCAGGAGCCTGCGCCCGATGGACACCGAAACGATCCTGACCTCGCTCGCCAAGACGAACAGGCTGGTGTGTGCCGAGGAAGGCTGGCCGCAGTCCGGCATCGGCGCCGAGGTTGCCGCGGTCTGCATGGAGCAGGCGTTCGATCTGTTGGACGCGCCGGTCAAGCGCGTCTGCGGCGCCGACGTGCCGTTGCCTTACGCCGCCAATCTGGAGCACGCGGCCCACCCGCAGGTCGAGCAGATTGTCGAGGCGGCGCGGGCCGTCTGTTACGCGGACGATTGAGCGAATAGGGGAAAGCCCAGATGACCATCACCATCACCATGCCCCAGCTGTCGCCGACCATGACCGACGGCACGCTCTCCAAGTGGCTCGTCAAGGAAGGCGACACCGTGACATCCGGCGATGTGCTGGCGGAGATCGAAACCGACAAGGCGACCATGGAGGTCGAGTCCATCGACGACGGCACGGTCGGCAAGATCGTCGTCGCCGAAGGCACCGATAACGTGCCGGTCAACAACGTCATCGCCGTGCTGCTGGAGGAGGGCGAGGATGCGTCCGCCCTCGACGGTGTCGATCTGGCGGCGGCCGCCCCGTCGCCTGTGCCGGAAGCAGCGGCTGAACCGGCTGCGGCGGAAGAGTCCGCTGAGGCGCCGGCGGCGGCTGCACCGGCTCCCGCCGCCCCAGCACCTGCCGCTGCCCAGCCGGCACCGGCACCCGAAGGCGGCGAGCGGGTCAAGGCAAGCCCGCTGGCGCGCAGCATGGCGAAACAGGCCGGTATCGATCTGACCCAGCTGACCGGTAGCGGTCCCCACGGCCGCATCGTCAAACGCGATGTCGAGGCGGCGGCCGCCGGCGGCGTTGCCACAGCGGCGGCACCGGTCGCCTCGCCGATGGCGGCGCCGGTCATGGCGCCCGGTGCGGCATACGAGGACGTCAAGCTCTCCAACATGCGCCGTGTCATCGCCGAGCGCCTGCAGGAAGCCAAGCAGACGATCCCGCATTTCTATCTGACCGTGGATTGCGAGGTCGATCGTCTGCTCGAGTTGCGCAAGGAGCTGAACGGCCGCTCCGACGACTACAAGCTCAGCGTCAACGACTTCGTCATCAAGGCGCTCGCCATGGCGCTGCGCAAGGTGCCGGACGCCAACGCGGCCTGGGGCGGCGACGTGCTGCGCCGGTTCACGACGGTCGATATCTCGGTTGCCGTGGCGATCGACGGCGGTCTGATAACGCCGATCATCCGCAACGCCGACACCAAGGGTCTGGTCGACATCTCTGAGGAGATGAAGGAACTCGCCGGACGCGCGCGCGAAGGCAAGCTGATGCCCGAGGAATACCAGGGCGGCACCTTCAGCCTCTCCAATCTCGGCATGTTCGGCATCAAGCAGTTCGACGCTGTCATCAACCCGCCGCAGGCCGGCATCATCGCGGTCGGCGCGGGCGAGCAGCGTCCGGTGGTGAAGGACGGCGCGCTCGATGTGGCGACCGTCATGAGCTGCACTCTGAGCTGCGATCACCGCGTCATCGACGGTGCCGTCGGCGCGCGCCTGCTGACCGCGTTCAAGGGTCTGATCGAAGAACCGCTGACCATGCTTCTCTAAAGGAGAACACGATGGCCGATACCAAGTTCGACCTTGTCGTCGTCGGCGGCGGGCCCGGCGGTTATGTCGCCGCCATTCGCGCCGCCCAGCTCGGCATGAAGGTCGCCTGTGTCGAGCGCGAGCATCTGGGCGGCATTTGCCTCAACTGGGGCTGCATCCCGACCAAGGCGTTGCTGCGCTCCTCGGAGATCTTTCATCATCTGAACCACGCCGGCGATTTCGGTTTGACGGTCGGCGACGTCGGCTACGACGCCGGCAAGATCGTCGAGCGCAGCCGCCAGGTCGCCGGGCGTCTCTCCAAGGGTGTCGGTTTCCTGTTGAAAAAGAATAAGGTCACGGTCTTCGACGGCGAGGGCAAACTGGCCGGCAAGGGCAAGCTGGCGGTCACCAAGGACGGCAAGGATGTCGCGACCCTGGAGGCCAAGAACATCATCCTGGCGACCGGCGCGCGCGCCCGCGACCTGCCGGACATCAAGGCCGACGGCAAGCTGATCTGGTCCTACAAGGAAGCCATGGTGCCCGATGCCATGCCGAAATCGGTGCTGGTCATCGGGTCGGGTGCGATCGGCATCGAGTTCGCCAGCTTCTACCACGACATGGGTGCCGAGGTGACCGTGGTCGAGGTCGTCGACCGCATCCTGCCTGCCGAGGACGAGGAGATCTCCGACCTCGCGCTCAAGGCGTTCCAAAAGCAGGGCATGACCCTTCACACCGGCGCCAAGGTCAAGGCCGCCAAACCGGCCCAGAAGACCGTTGCCGTGACGTTCGAGACCTCGGACGGCAAGGAGCAGAAGAAGACCGTCGACCGGGTCGTTCTGGCGGTCGGCATCACCGGCAATGTCGAAGACATCGGGCTGGAGGGAACGAAGGTCGAGGTCGACCGCGGCCACATCGTCGTCGACGAGTGGCTTGCGACCGGCGAGCCGGGCGTCTACGCCATCGGCGATGTCGTCGGACCGCCCTGGCTGGCGCATAAGGCAAGCCACGAGGGCGTCATCTGCGTCGAGAAGATCGCCGGTCTCGAGCACGTCCAGCCGATGATCAAGACCAACATCCCCGGTTGTACCTATTGCCGGCCCCAGGTCGCCAGCGTCGGGCTGACCGAGGCGGCCGCCATGGAACAGGGCCACAAGCTGAAGGTCGGGCGTTTCCCGTTCATCGGCAACGGCAAGGCGATCGCGCTGGGCGATGATCAGGGCCTGGTCAAGACCATCTTCGACGCCGATACCGGCGAGCTCTTAGGCGCCCACATGATCGGCGCCGAGGTGACCGAGCTGATCCAGGGTTTCTGCATCGCCAAGACGCTCGAGACGACCGAGGTTGAGCTGATGGAGACCATCTTCCCCCATCCCACGCTCTCGGAGATGATGCATGAGTCGGTCCTTGCGGCTTATGACCGGGTCATCCACATATAGGCCAACACGTAAAAGGGCCCCGTAGAGAGGGAGCCGAACCATGACCAAGATCGACCTTGTCGACCGGCCGGCGGAAGCACCGGCCAGACCGCGCCATCCGGAGAAAACCTGGAAACCGGCCAAACCGGTGGCGCGCAAGCCGTCATGGATCCGGGTCAAGGCGCCGACATCGCCGGCCTTCAACGAAACCCGCAAGCTGATCCGCGAGAACGGCCTGACCACCGTCTGCGAGGAGGCCGCGTGCCCCAATATCGGCGAGTGCTGGGCCAATCAGCACGCGACCGTGATGATCCTGGGCGATACCTGCACGCGCGCCTGCGCCTTCTGCAACGTGACCACCGGCAAACCGCTGGCCGTCGACCAGGAAGAACCGGCGAAGCTGGCGCGCGCGGTCCAGGGGCTGGGCCTGAAGCACGTCGTCATCACCTCGGTCGACCGCGACGATCTGGCCGATGGCGGCGCCGATCAGTTTGTCCGCTGCATCCAGGCGCTGCGTCAGGATCTCGAT
>JANQGO010000412.1 GCA_028277285.1 Alphaproteobacteria bacterium
TAGCAGATTGCCGACCTGGAGTTCAAGCAGGTCTCGGCCACGCAGAAACCCGGCCTTGCGGTCGCGCTGCTGACCGTCGCCGACACGCTTAGCCTGCCGGCGACACAGTTCCGGTTCGGCATGGATCTGAAGCGCCATTTCGCGACCCGCTATGAGGCCGCGCTCTATCCCGAGGCGCCCTGGGTGCCGGAAGACGGTTTCGAGGTCGATCCCGCCCTGGTCTTCGCCATCATGCGCCAGGAATCGCGCTATGAGGCGACCGCGGAGAGCTATGTCGGCGCCCGTGGCCTGATGCAGATCATGCCGACCACGGCCGATTACATTACCGACGGTTATGACTTCGCCGGTGCCGATCGGCATTTGCTGGACGATCCCGTCATGTCGGTGACGCTGGCGCAGGACTATATCAAGTATCTGATGGACATGGGTTCCGTCGACGGCAACCTGTTCTACATGCTCGTGGCCTACAACGCCGGACCGGGCAACCTGGAACGCTGGCAGAAGCGCAGCGGCCCCATCGACGACCCGCTACTGTTCATGGAGACCATCCCGGTGCGCGAGACCCGCTCGTTCGTCGAGAAGGTCATGGCAAACTACTGGATGTACCGCTTGCGGTTGGGTGGTATGACCCCATCTCTGGCCAAGGTGGCTTCTGGCCATTGGCCAATCTATGACGATGAGGAGTTGATCCGCGTTGCCGGGTATTGACGACAGCAAACCTTTCATACCAGTCAACATTGCGGTCCTGACCGTATCCGATACGCGCACGGAGGCAGACGACAAGTCGGGCAACGTGCTGGTCGACCGCATCAAGGCGGCGGGCCACAACGTCATCGAGCGCAAGATCGTCACCGACGACGTCGATCAGATCGAAAGCGCGGTCGGCCACTGGATCGCCGATCGCGAGGTCGATGTGGTCGTGGCGACCGGCGGCACCGGGGTCACCGGCCGCGACGTGACGCCGGAAGCCTTCGAGGCGCTCTATGAGAAGGCGATACCCGGCTTCGGCGAACTGTTCCGGTGGCTCAGCTTCCAGAAAATCGGCACCTCGACCATCCAGTCGCGCGCCACGGCAGGCGTCGCCGGCGGTACTTACCTCTTTGCCCTGCCCGGCTCGCCCGGCGCCTGCAAGGATGCCTGGGACGACATCCTGCTCCACCAGTTGGATTACCGTTTCCGGCCCTGCAACTTCGTTGAGCTGATGCCGCGCCTGACGGAGGGCGGACCGGCCAAGGCGCGCCAAAAGGGCTGACTTGCCGACCTCGTTGACCATGGACGAGGCCAACGAAGTTGGCATGAACATCGCGGTTACCGCCCGCGAAACGCCCCACCGGCGCGCCATTGTCAGCCCCAGCGGCACCCTGACCTTCGACGCCTTGAACAGGCGCGCCAATCAGTTCGCGCGTGCCTTGCGCCGGCGCGGACTTCAGGCCGGCGATACGGCCGCGCTGCTGGTCGGCAACCGGCCGGCGTTTGCCGTCGCGATCTTCGGCGCGATGCGCTGCGGCGTCACGCTTACGCCGATCAACTGGCATCTGAACGCCGACGAAGCCGGCTACATCCTGGATGACTGCGAGGCGCGGCTTCTGGTCAGCGAACGGGCTTTCGCCGAGACGGCACAGGCCATCCGCGCCATGGCACCTCGGGTCGAGAGCGGCCTTGCCATCGACGGCGGGATCGAAGGCTTTGACGATTTCGACGCGGCACTGGCCGGCGAGAACGATGCCGACATCGACGATCCAATCGTCGGTTCGCGCATGCTCTACACCTCCGGCACCACCGGCCGGCCCAAGGGGGTCAGGAAGACCGGGCTGAGGCGCGCGCCCTTGGTGCCGGTCCTCGTCGAAACCTCGGCGTTTGACCACGACAACGACCTGATGCTGAGCCCCGGTCCGCTCTATCACGCGGCACCGCTACTGCTGAACCTGCTGTTCCCGGTCAACCAGGGCGCCGGTATCTACATCATGGAGCGGTTCGACGCGGAGGAGGTGCTGCGGGTCATCGAATGCGAACGCATCACGCACAGCCAGATGGTGCCGATCATGTTTCACCGCATGCTGGCGCTGCCTGACGAGGTCCGCGCCTCCTATGATCTCTCGTCGCTGCGCTGGCTGCTGCACGGCTCGGCACCCTGCTCGATCGACCTCAAGAACCGCATGATCGAATGGCTGGGACCAGTCCTCTACGAGTTCTTCGGCGGCACCGAGGGCGCGGTCATCTTTTCGACGCCTGAGGACTGGCGCGCGCGTCCGGGCTCGGTCGGATGCAAGGTACCCGATACCGACGTGGCGATCCTGGACGACGACGGCCAGCCGTTGCCGCCGGGCGAGATCGGCCGCGTCTTCACGCTGCTGCCGGCCGACGACCGGTTTGAGTACTTCAAGGCGCCGGAGAAGACGGCACAGAACCGGGTCGGCGACCACTTCACCATGGGCGATCTGGGTTACCTGGACGAGGACGGCTATCTCTTCCTGACCGGCCGCAACGCCGACACCATCATTTCAGGCGGCGTCAACATCTACCCGGCCGAAGCAGAGGCGGTGCTGCACGACCATCCGGCGGTCGCCGAAGCCGCCTGCATCGGTGTGCCCCACGATGAGTGGGGCGAGGAAGTCGTGGCGATCGTGATGCTGCGTCCAGGACACACGCCCGATGACGAGCTTCAAGCCGATCTGGTCGCCTATTGCCGCGAGCATTTGAGCCACTTCAAATGCCCGCGCTCTGTCAGGTTCGTCGATGACCTGCCGCGATCCGGGCCGGGTAAGGTGCTGCGCCGCGATCTGCGCGAACGATTTGTCACCTGATCCCTTGCGGTGATGCCAGGGCAGGCCGTGGTCGGCGCGTCGTCGTCATCGCGCAGACAAGCAACGCGAGATTGAAGAGGTTGAACAGAAGGCCCAGCGCGAAGGCAAGCTGATAGCTGTCGGTCAAATCGAAGATCACACCGGCCACCTGACCGCCCAGCGCCATGCCCAGCGCGCCGAAGATGAAGATCGTACCGAAACGCCAGCCCGCCTGGTTGGCCGGATAGATGTCACGCAGGGCGACGGCATACATCGGCACCAACCCGCCAAAACCCAGTCCAAAGAAAATCGCGCCGGCGTAGATGCCCGAAAGATTGTCGGTCACCACGAAAACGGCGGTGCCGGCAGCCTGCAGGAACGACCCCAGCAGCATCGATTTGAGCGCGCCGATCCGATCGGTCAGCCAGCCCATGCCAATGCGGCCGACGAAACTGGCGATCAGGATAAACGACAGCACCTCGGCACCCCGCCGCAGCGTATAGCCGACATCGCTGACATGGGCCGCCATGTGCAGGAGCGGCATCGCCATGGTGACGCAACAGCACAGGATCGCGGCGCACAGGACGATCTGCGGCAGGTTGTCGCGCAAGGTGATGCCGCCGTTACCGCGCAACGCGCCGCTCGTCGCGACCGGTTCGACCGGGGGTTTGCGATTGATCACGAGGACCAGCGGCAACATGACCAGAAACGCGGCGAACCCGAAGACCGTAAAGGTCGCGCGCCAGCCGATCTCCGCGTTGCCGAACTCGATCAGGCGCGGCCAGATCGCACCGCCGACGCTCTGACCGGACGCCACGATCGCGACCGCCAGGCCGCGGTTGCGCTTGAACCAGCGCGTCGCGTTGGTCAGCAGGCAGATGAACAAGACGCCCGTGCCCAGAAAGCCGAACATCACGCCATAGACGATGTAAAGCTGCCAGGCGGTCGTGACGTGAGCGACCGTTAAGGCGGCCGAGGGAATGATCAATGCCGCGACCAGCAATGGCGGCCCAATCCCCGCGCGGTCCATCCAACGGCCCATGATGATGCCGGCACTGCCGATGCCCAGCATGAAGAACGCATAGGCGAGTGACGGCAACGAACGTGGCCAGTCGAACTCGGCCGACAGATCCTTCAGGCTGACCGACAGGCTCATCATGCCGCCCATGCCGAATGAGACGAGCAGCAGCGAGGCGACGGCGATGACCCACGCCTGACCGCCGTCGAGCTTCGGTTCGCGATGGTCGCGTGCCCTCACACCGACTCCCGGGTTACCGGATAGACAAGCGGCATCAGGTCGTCGGCGCGGCGCCCGGCCCAATCGCGCTTGGGGATATCGGCAAGCGCGCGCGCCTGCACCTCGGCCAGCTCCTCGCACGCCGCGCGATGATCAATCGTCATCACCTCGCCATCGCGCACAACGTGACGGCCGTCGACAAAGACGTCAGAGACCGCGCGGTCGTTGGCGACGAAGATCAGATTTCTGATCGGTTCGCGCACCGGCATCATCGCGGGGTGTTTAAGGTCAACCAGCACGAGATCCGCCCGCGCGCCGACATCAAGCCGGCCGATATCGTCGCGCATCAACGCCTTGGCGCCGCCGATGGTCGCGGCATCGAAGACATCCGACGTGTTGAGGTCGTCGACCGTGCCCGCCACCGCGCGCGCGATCGTGCCGGCGTGGCGCAGTTCGTCCAGCATGTTGTGCGGATAGGTATCGGTGCCGATGCCCATGTTGACGCCGACCTTGAGATAGCCACCCAACGTGTTGAGCGCGATGCCGCGCCGCATAAAGACCGTCGGGCAATGGGCGACCGACACGCCGCGCTCGGCCAGCAGCGGGAGATCGCGCCGGCTGGTCCAATGCAGCCAGGGATGATGATCGAGAAAGATCGCGTGGCCCAGGATCGTGCGCTCACCCAGGACACCCAGTTTCTCAAGCCAGCCGACCGATGTCAGGCCGTGGCGGCGCTGCATCTCGTGGAACTCGACCACACTCTCGGCAGTGTGGAGCTGGTAGGGAAGATTGCGCTCCTCGGCGACGTCGAAGGCGTCGCGCAGCCGTTCCGGCGTACAGCAATCGGCCTGGCCCGGTGCGACCATGCCGGAGAGCCGGCCCGAGGGATGCTGGTTGGCGAGATCGATGGCGCGCAAACCGGCATCGAACTGGCGCCGGCCCTCGCCTTCGTCCCACTCATAGGTCAGGCTGTGGCCGTCCTCGGTATGATAGCTGGCGTCGAAGAACCAGGGTGCCGCGACAACGCGCAGGCCGCTCTCGCCCATCAGGTCGAGCCAGCCGTCGAACGGAAAGCCGAAATCGACAATGGTGGTGCAGCCGCTCTTCAGCATCTCCGCATAGGCGACCCGCATGCACACGGCGGTCTCATGGGATTCCAGCGGGAACAGCGGCAGGTACTCATAGAGCGAGCTGTGCCAGAAGCCGGGGCTGCGGATCTCGTCGGTCATCCCCTTCCTGACCGGTTCCCACCCCGCATGGGTGTGGATGTTGATCAGGCCGGGCATGACCATGCGATCGCGGCCGTCGATCTCGTCATCCGCCGGGCCGTCATAACCGGCACCAATGAAACTCACCTTGCCGTCGGCAAAGGCGATATCCGCATGACGGCGATAGACGTGCGATCCCGTTGCCTGATCCCAGGCAACCAGCCAGTCGGCGTTGCGGATCACCGTCGTTCCCGTCATGCCCCCTCCCCGTGGATTCCGGTTGTTACGTCGTACGACAGACTAACCATCGATTGACCGGCGGCGCCACCGTGCGAAGTCGTCGCCGGTATCGATATCCATCAGTTCCTGTGTATGGGCGATGCGGCAGCCGCGCGGCAGGCTTCTGCGCGTATCGGCAAGCGCGTGGCGCGTCGACCATCTGACATTCTCGAAGAGCGGTCCGGCGCGTCGTTCGGGCCGCAGGCCGATCAGGTAGTACCCGCCGTCAGGCGTCGGCCCGAAGACAGCGTCGTTGTCGTCGAGCAGACGGAACGCAGCGGCGACATGGGCCGGGCGCAGATCCGGAATATCGCTGCCGACGACGACAGCCGGTCCCGGCGGCACGGCGTGGAACGCCGCCGCCATGCGATCCCCCAGGTTGCCATCGGCCTGGGCCATCACCGGCAGGCCGGCCTGCCATGGTTGGCGGCGCCTGGCGGCCGACGACGGCGTCACGGCCAGCCACGTCGTCCAGCGGGCGTCTTGGCCCAGTCGTTTGAGCAAGTTGGCCAGCGTACGGCGATAGAAGGCAAGCGCCGCGCCGGGCCCAATATCGGCGGCGAGCCGCGTCTTGACGGTGCCAAAGCGCGGCTGGCGGGCGAACACGACGACGTGGCGTGGAATCATCCGTAAAGCCTGACCAGCCAGCGCGGCGGCACGCCGACAAAGTAGAGGCACAGGCAGGTGACATTGCGTGCACTGCGCCAGAAATAGCTGCCCTGGTAGCGCTTGGCGCTGGTGACCGCCGCCGACGGCAAGGTCAAGAGACGGGTCCGCCCCAGGCGTCGGACGATATCGACGTCTTCCATCAGCGGCAGAGCGCGGAAGCCGCCGATATCATCGTAAAGCGCACGCGAGATCAAAAGGCCCTGGTCGCCATAGGGCAGACCGAGGACACGCGTGCGCCAGGCGACCAAACGCTCCAGGCGGCGGGCGCCGTCGGCGCGGTCATCGAGCGCGAAACGAAAGACCGCTGCCTTGTCCCGGTTGGCCGCGTCACCGGCAAAGGCGAGGACATCCCCGGACCAACCCGCCTGCAGGCGGGTGTCGGCGTGCAGGAAGAGCAGCCATGGCGCTTCGGTTGCCGCCGCGCCCGCCGCCAACTGACCGCCCCTGCCCTTCGATGCTGCGATGACCCGGGCGCCCAGGGTTTCGGCGAGCGCCGGCGTGCCGTCATCGGAGCCGCCGTCGACCACGACCATCTCGCGTTCAATGGCGTCGGCGGAGACCAGCGCCGCCAGTGTGGCGGGCAGCGTGGCGGCGGCGTTGAGCGCAGGGATGACGACGGCGAGCCGGAGCATGGCGGGATCATAAGGTTTCCGGTCGCCGCGTCATGTTTCCTTGCCGAACTTGACGATGTTCCTATAATGTTCTCATCCGGAGGAACACCATGACGCAGATAAACTATCGCCTGCAGCGCAAGGGGCGGGGAACGGTCACCAACGCAAGCGGGCGCTTCGAAAAACACGCCTATGAGGCGTTCGACGACGGCTGGGGCAGCCTGGACGAGGACCTGCCGCCCTTGAAGACGGAGATTTCCGTCGACACGACCAAGACAATCATCGCCCGCAACCAGTCGCCGGACGTGCCGTTCGACCGTTCGATCAACCCCTATCGCGGTTGCGAACACGGCTGTGTCTACTGTTTCGCCCGGCCGACCCACGCCTTTCTGGGCTTGTCGCCGGGTCAGGACTTCGAATCGAAGCTGCTGGTGAAGCCGGACGCCGCGCGGCTCCTGCGGAGCGAGCTGGCCCGGCCCGGCTACCGGCCCCGGGTTATCGCCATGGGTACCAACACCGATCCCTATCAGCCGATCGAACGCCAGCACCGCATCACGCGGTCTGTATTGGACGTGCTGTCGGAATGCCGCCATCCCGTCGGGATCGTGACCAAGTCAGCGTTGATCGCCCGCGACGCCGACATTCTGGGGCCGATGGGCCAGGACAAGCTGGCGCGCGCCTATCTCTCCATCACGACGCTCGACCGCGACCTCGCCCGACGCATGGAGCCACGGGCCTCGACCCCGCAACGCCGTCTCGATGCCGTCAAACGCCTGACCGAAGCCGGCGTCGACACCGGCGTGTTGTTCGCGCCGATCATTCCGGGCCTGAACGACGCGGAGATGGAGGCAGTGCTGGAAGCCGCGCGCGACGCCGGCGCCACAAGCGCCAGCTACGTGCTGCTGCGCCTGCCGCTGGAGATCAAGGATCTGTTCCGCGAATGGCTGGAGACCCACGAGCCCGACCGCGCCAGGCGCGTCATCAGCCTGATCCAGGATTGCCGCAACGGCCGCGACTACGATCCCAAATGGCGCCAACGCCAGGTCGGCACCGGACCGTTCGCGGATATGATCTCGCGCCGCTTCGGTATCGCCGCCAGGCGTCTGGGCCTCAACCGCCGCAACTGGGTGCTCGACACCCGCCAGTTCATAAGGCCGGCCGCCGACAGCGACCAGCTGGCGCTGCTTTAGAGCGGATCATGGTTATGTGGAAACGCCATGCGGTTCCACGTAACCATGTGAATCCACTCTTAATCTAAGAGTTGAGCGGCCCGCGGTAGAGATTGATGCGGATGTGCTGGGTGAAGACATAGCCGTCTTCCGCGCGCCCAACCTCGAACTTCGCCTGTACGTCGGGCGTATCAACGATCTCGCGCGGGAAGTCTTCATACGTCGTGCCGGAGACCTCATCCACGAAGGCCTCGAAGCTGTCGTAAGGCACGGGCTCGCGATAGCGCAGCTCGCGGGCTTCGGCGAAACGCGGCTCGGCCACCCGCTTCAGCGCGTCATAGGCCAGCGCGCGCTCTCCCGATTCGTCATGAAACGCCCGGTAGACGGCTTCCATGTCGCCGCCCAACATCGGCTCCATCGCGTAGAGGAAGCCGGTTTCGGGCTTCAGCACGCGCACCGCTTCGGCAAGCGCGGCGTCCATGTGTTCGCGCGGCACATGGTGCAGCGAATAGCTGAAGAAGACGCCGTCCAGAGAGGCGTCGTCGAGCGGCAGAGCCTGACCGGGCGCCTCGACGAAGCTCAGCCCGGGAACCGCTTCGGCGGCGCGGTTTTTTGCGGCCTGAATCGGATCAGGCTCGATACCCAGCGCGTTCGCGCCGCGCTCGGCCAGTTGCCGGGTGATGCGTCCACCACCGCAACCAATGTCGGCGACATCCAGGCCGGCAACCGACACCAACCGGTCGACAACGGCCATCTCGTCAGCTTCGCCCAGATCCTCGGCGTCGCCGATCAGCTCATTCATGGTGTCCATCTTTTCCGCTCCTCCATCGGTGCGTCGGCAACGCCGGTCTCGTGGCAGAGAGGCGGCGCTTATGATGACCCGGCAGGCAGAAGGCGATAGGACCGGGTCGCCGGGTTGTACTCGCGATTTTCCGCGGTCTCGGGCGGCGTGCCGGCGAGCGCGTCCGTGATGTCCGCGATGACCTCCGGCCGCAGACGGTAGTACTGATGTATCTGAATGTCGGACTTGCCGTCTTCCTTGGAATTGTCGACGTCGCGGCAGTCGATCAGGGCGATCTTTCGCGGCAGATCGTCAATCAAGCGCGGCCCGTCGGATCCCAGCCGGTCGGGCCTGCCCTTGGTCTTGTCACTGATGAGCAGTGCCCTGTCGTCGGGACTGAAGTAGACGTGAACACGGCGGCAGATCGACGGCAGCTTGCGCAGCTTGTGATCGTGTTCAAAGGCGTCGTCGTCTTCGTCGGCAGCCGCCAAGATGACGTTATCGAACAGCCGCGGAATCTCATCTTTCAATTCATGGCGAATGCCCTGTAGCCCGTGACGAAGCGCATAGTTGCCCATGGAGTGGGCCAGAAGATGCAGCCGCCGACCGCAAAACTCCTGCTCCTCGTCACTGAGCTCCTTCAGGAAATCCCTGAGAAACAGAAACGTGCGCGCCATGGCCATGCCGGAGTTCCGGGCATCGCTGCGATCGCTGTAATAGGACATGAGCGGCACCATCTTTCCGTCACCCGGCCAGCTGAACAAAAAGACATTGATGGGACCGCGCCCGTTATAGCGTTGTTTAAGTTGGGCCGCGTACTGCACCGCATCGGCGAACGAAAAGCCGAAACCGTGGACGTAGACCAGGGTGTCGCGCGAATGTTTGGCCATCTTGCGCATGACGCGCCCGAAGACGTTCCGGCTGCCAAGAACCTGCTTCGCCTTGTCCGCGGTGTCGATGACCTCCGGCGCGACGTGTAGCTTGACGGACTTGCCTTTGACCTCGGCCCAGCCCAACCGTACCGCGTGCGGACCGTGCTTGTTGAACGTTGTGCCGAACTTCGGGTTCTTGGCCGTACCGATGAGATCACGGTTGGTTGCGAAATAGACCGTCACCATCGTCAATTCCCCCTTTGGAATCCCGCTGCGTGGGCGCTCTTCGTGATCCGACAAATGGAGCCGGGTCTCCAGTCCGACGAGTCGTCACACCTCATCGAAACGCGCCTCGCTCCAGTTGGCAAGCGTCGTGCGTGAAAACACGGCAAGTGCAGCGGGCGCGCGCACCCGGGATCAGAGTTTCAGGATCGACATCGCGTTGGCGCCGATGATGCCCTCTTTTTCTTCGGCCGACAGCAGCGGCAATTCCATGACCCGCTCGATCGTGTGGTCGAGATCGTACCAGGGATAGTCCGAGCCCATCATCACGCGATGGGGACCGACATCCTTGATCAGTTGGGCAAGTTCGACCTCGCTCGGCGCGTTGGTGCCCTCGGTCCACTCAATGATCTCGCAACAGTCGAAGAACGCGTTGGCGTGGTTCTCGGCAATCTCGCGCGCCTGATCCCAGGTCGCGCCGCCCATATGGGCCAGAACCACGGTCAGGTCGGGGAAGGCCTTCAACATGTCGGCGAAACCGCGAGGCTCGGCAAAGCCGGCGCCAGCCTTGTCGGGGCCGGAATGGCCGATGATCGGAACCCCCAGTTCCTGACACACCGCGTAGGTCGGCCAGAGCCGTCCATCGGACATCGAAAAACCCTGGGACGCACCATGCAGCTTGACGCCGCGGGCGCCGTTCTCGGTGACCATGCCGCGGACATGCTCTGCGCACGCGTCGGCGGAGAGGACGGTGACATCCGCGGCGACAAACGGAACAATCTCGCCGTGGGCGCGCGAGACGTCGCAGATCCATTGGTTGAACGCGGTGAGCTCGTGGGCCAGTTCGGCATCGATCCGGTCATAGGCGTCGTCACGTTCCCGGCCGGTGGCGGAACCCGATACGCGAGCGCGTTTTTCCGCACGGATCGCCTCGCCGACGAACAGATTGACGACGACGGCCTTGGAGATGCCGGTAGCGGCGAGATCGGCCATCACTTCGTCGACCGTGCCGAAGGCCTCGGAGAAGCAGACATGGGGCTTCTCGCCGTACTCCCAGATCTCGTAGCCGTCCTTGTCGGCCTGTCCCTCCTCCTTGGAACGGAACAGATGAACATGGGAATCCACCATGATCGGATCAGCCATGGCCAAGACCTCCTATCGCTTGTCCCAACAAACATGCACCATCGGCAAGGACCGCCCAATCGTTAGAATGGCATATGTCGATCGGCGGAGGGGAACGTATGCGTGATGTCGTGATCCTGGGGTCGGGTGTCGCGGGCCTGACCGCGGCCTATCACCTGCGCGATCTCGACGTCGAGGTGATCGAGGCCGCGAGCCATGTTGGCGGGCGCACCCTGTCCGAAACATTCGACGACGGCACCTGGGCCAACTACGCGGCGCAGTATGTCAGCGACGACAAGATCAAGGTCATCGACCTGGCGGACGAACTGGGCCTGGAGCTGATCCCAAGCGGCTTTCACAGCAACGACCTGCGCGCCTTCGATCCGTCGGCCAGCGAGGACCCGGCGGCCGTCGCAGTCTGGATCGCGCGGTTGGAGGACGAACAGGCGACCCGGCGGCCGGCCGACAGCGCCGAACTCGATCAGGTCTCGGTCGCCCAATGGCTCGACGACGCGCCACAGGCGGTAAAAAGCTTCTTCGAGACGTGGTGCGGCTCGCTGATCTTCGGCTCGACCATCGAGACCTCGCTCTACGGCCTGATGCTGATCTGGGGCGACAACCGGACCAGCGCGTTCACCGACCGTCCGGTCGCACGCTCCAATCGCGGCGACACGGTCTTCAGGGGCGGCACCAACCGCCTTACCCGGGCGCTCGCCGAAGCCAGCGGTGCCACGCTGACAACCGAGACCGAGGTGCTGGCGGTGAGCGCCATCCAAGACGGTTATCACATCGCCGGGATCGGAAAAGACGGCGTCCACGAAACGACGGCGCGCCACGTCGTCTGTGCGTTGCCGGCACCGGTCGCCTTGAACGTGATCGCTGATCTACCGCAAACAAAACGCGAGGCGCTCGGTGCCATTCGCTATGGCCGCAACATCGCGACACCGATCTCGATCGCGGCCGCCGGGCAGACCGTCGCGCCCTGCCCGCTGGTGCCCTCGCGCCCCGACCAGACCTATAACTCCAACGGTTTCGTGCTGCGCACGCCGGGCGACATGGATAGCGAGGGTGGCTGTTTCCATTCTTATGTCCACGACGTCTTCGCCCGGCCCCTGTGGGACGATCCGGCCGCCAGTGTCCAATCCGGCGCCGTGCGCGCGTTGGTCGAACGTTTTCCCCAGCTATCGGACCGCATCGCCCGGGTCGGCTACAGACGCTGGCGCTATGCCCTGCCACACTATAGCCCCGGTCGCATGCGACATCAGGCGGCACTGGAGGCGTCTGTCGACGGGCTGCATTTTTGCGGCGATTACGTGCTGACGTCGAACATGGACGGGGCCGCGCGCAGCGGGGAGCTGGCCGCGCGGAAGGTGCTTGCGGGGTAAGGGGGCGAAACCAGCTATCGTGTCCGACGTGTTCGCCCGTCTGGGCGTCAAGACCATCATCAACGCCAACGGGCCGGCGACCCGTTTGAGCGGCGGCCTGATGCGCCCGGAAGTCGCGGCGGCCATGGCCGAGGCGTCCGCGCGCTGTGTCGAGATCGTCGACCTGCAGGCCGCCGCCAGCAAGGTGATTGCCGACGCGACCGGCGCGGAAGCCGGTTACGCGACGTCCGGCGCCGCCGCCGGGCTCCTGCTCGCCACCGCGGCGGCCATTGCCGGGCTCGATGCCGCCGCCATGGACCGTCTTCCCGATACCCGCGGCCTGAAGAACCAGGTCATCGTCGCGCGCAGCCAGCGCAACATGTATGACCATGCCGTGCGCACCGCCGGCGCCCGCCTGGTCGAGGTCGGCCTGCCCGACCGCTTCGCCGGATCGGGCGTGCGCGATGCCGAGCCCTGGGACTACGCCGCCGCGATCACCGACAAAACGGCGGCCATCTACTACGTCGCGACGCCCGACAGCCAGCCGGATCTGACCGACGTCGTGACGGTCGCCCACGACCACGGCGTGCCGGTCATCGTCGATGCCGCCGCCCAGTTACCGCCGCTCGCCAACCTCAAGCGCTTCATCGCCGACGGCGCGGATCTCGTCGCGTTCAGTGGCGGCAAGGCCATCGGCGGGCCGCAGGCTTCCGGCATGCTGGCCGGCCGGCGCGACCTCATCATGAGCGCGGCACTGCAGCAGCTCGACATGGATGTCGACCGCCATACATGGTCGCCGCCGCCTTCCCTGATCGACCTGGACCGGCTGGCGGGCATCCCGCGTCACGGTATCGGCCGCCCGTGCAAGGTCGGCAAGGAGCAGATCGCCGGCCTGATCACGGCGCTGGAGATGACGTTCGCCGAAGAAGCCGACGGCCGCCTGGCGGCACGATGGCAAACCTTGGCAGAGCGCCTGGCAACCGGGCTCGGCGACGTCGACTGGGCCGATGTCAGCATCGTTTCCGACCCCGCAGGATCCGGCGTACCCATGGTGCATATGGCTGTCGACGCGAACCGGGCCGACGCCGACGTCGTCAAGCTGGCGCTGGAACGCGGCGAGCCCTCGATCCACAGCAACCCGGATTATCGGGGTACCGGCAAGATCGTCTTCGGGGTGACGTGCCTGGCCGATGACGATCCCGACCGCATCGCCGCGGCGGTCAAGGGACTGGACAACCAGGTCATGACCGGGGCGCGCTGACGGCGCCATGGAACACGGACACGAGCTCACCGATATCGCGATCGTCATCGCCGTGGCGCTCGGTTTCGGTCTGGTGCTGGGCTGGCTGCGCCAGCCGGCCATTGTCGGCTAC
>JANQGO010000452.1 GCA_028277285.1 Alphaproteobacteria bacterium
CATTGGGCGGCGAACGAGCCGACCTGGGGCAGCACCCAGGCCACGCGATCGCGAAGCATGCGCGACTGACCGAGCAAGAAGTCGCACTGGTGGGCAAACTGCATGGCGATGGCGTCCCGCGGATAGGCGCTCAAGACATCGCCATAGCGCTGGGACGCGCCATGGAAGTCGCCGGCCAGCCACGCCTTGGCGGCGGCCAGATGGCCGCGCTCGCGCTCGTTGGCCTGATCCGCACGCTTCTCGATCTCGGCGACCGACGCCTCAAGCTCCGGCACGGCGGCCTTTTCGCTGGAAATCAGGAACAGTCCGGCGCGGAAACAGTGCCCCATAACGAAGTCGGGATCGGCAGCCAGCACATCGTCAATCTCGGCCAGCGGATCGTTGAAGTAGCCCTGAAACAGGGCAAAGGCGCGATCGAGGCCGTCAACAGAGGCGCGATTGGTACTGGAGACCGGTGCACCACTGGAATCAGTCTGCGGCATGAATATCTCCGTCATGTCATGTTGTGTTTTTGAAAACTCGGTGTGCCGCTCGGTATCCCCCCAAGCTGGCAGCCTGGAGAACATGTGGTCGGCCTGTTTCATCTCTGTGTCGCGTGGCCGCACCAAGTGTTTCAACCGTGTTTCAAGCCGGACGTGGCGCGGCCGGCATACCTATATCCAGGATCGGGCCGGCGCTTCACGCCGGTGTGAACAGCTCCTTTTCTGGGTGGCTACATGCCGGACGCCAAGACCCTTAAGGCATACATCAATCTGGTGACGGCCTATCTGGCGGCCTCGGACGCCGTATACCTGGCGACCGCTGATGCCTTGGGCCGCGCGTTGCTGGAGCGCGGTATCGATCTGGAAGAACTGGCCGGGCTCAACCAAGCGGCCCTTGAGCATTTGTTGAGCACGGACCAGAACACCAACCCCGCAACAATCGTTGCATCGTGCTCAGACATCCTGCGCCGTTTGCTGGCGGTGTACGACACCGACGGCCGGGAGCGTCGTCACGAGCTGGAGGTGGTCGGCCATGAGCTGCGCGAGCGCGAGGCGTTTCTGCGCAGCGTCATCGATGCGGCGCCGGCGGCTATCAACATCAAAGACCGCGATGGCCGATACGTCCTCGTGAACCGCTATCTGGCCGCTCTGTTCGGTGTGTCGCCGGAAGACATGATCGGCCGGACCGACGAACAGAAACGGCGGATGCAATACAAGGACCTGGATGGCACCGACGATGACAGTGAGGTCTTGGCGCGCGGTATGGCGGTTCTCAACCGCGAGGGCGAGTACCGTATCAACGGCGAGCGTTCCGTCTGGTTCAGCTCAAAGACGCCCATCAAGGACGACATGGGCGGTGTCAGTCATGTGGCGACGGTCAGCATCGATATCACCGAGCGCATTCTGGCAGAGGAAGAGCTGCGCAAAAGCGAACAGCAATTCCGCAGGATCGTCGAGTCGCACCCGCTGCCGGTGTGGCTGGTCGAAATCGATAGCGGTTGCATCCTCTATGAAAGCCCGGCGGCGGCCGAACTTCTGGGCGTCGAGTGGCCGGCAAAGGAACGACGCAACGTCGTCAACTTCTATGCGGACCCCGACGATCGCGCAGCCTATCTGGCACAGATCAAAAAGACCGGTGAGGTTCGCGATCTGGAGTTTCAACTCAAACGGGCCAACGGCGACGTCATCTGGGTTTCCGTCACCAGCCGTCTTTTGCAGACGAACGGCCCCGCCGTCGCCATCTCCAGCATGGTCGACCTGACCGAACGCCTCGCTTTCGAAGACGAGTTGGAGCGCCAAAAAGACATGCTCCACCAGAATGAAAAGATGAGCGCAATGGGCGAACTCCTGGCCAGCGTTGCCCACGAGCTGAACAACCCGTTGTCGGTGGTCGTCGGCCAGGCGATCCTGCTGGCAGAATCGGCGGCCGATGAGCAGATGAAAGACCGTGCCGAGCGGATCGGCAACGCCGCCGAGCGGTGCGGGCGTATCGTCAAGACGTTCCTGGCCATGGCGCGTCAGCAGCCGTCGATCAGCGAGCCCATCGATGTGAATCAGGCGATCGATGTCGCGCTGGAGGTCTGTACCGACGACCTGACCAGCGCGGACATCACGATCTCTCGGCACCTGTCAAAAAAGTTGCCGGCGGTGGCCGCCGACTTCGGCCAGATCAGCCAGGTCATCGCCAACCTGATCATGAATGCCAAACACGCGATGGAAAACCACGGCGATGACCGGCATCTAAAGCTGACCTCGTCCTTCCGGCCGACCACCGGCGACGTGGTGGTGAAGGTCAAGGATAGCGGCCCGGGTATTCCCAGCGAGATACGCAACCGGATCTTCGAACCGTTCTTCACCACCAAGGCTACCGGCAAAGGCACCGGTATCGGTCTGGCACTATGTCATCGTATCATTGAGACCCATGGTGGACGGATTAAGCTGGACGATGCGTGCATGGACGGCACGGCGTTTGTTATCAAGCTGCCCTGCCATCACGCCGAAAGGGCGGAAGAGTTGACGATGGAGAGCACCAAACAAGGCGCACGCCGGCTTTCGGTTTTGGCGATCGACGACGAGGAGGACATGACCGAGCTCGTCGCCGATATCCTTCGATTTGACGGTCACGACGTGGAAACCGCCAACTCCGGCAAACGCGCGCTTGAAATCATCGCCGAGAACGACTTCGACGTTATCCTCAGCGACCTGCGCATGCCCGGGCTGGATGGCCCCACGCTGTTCCGGCATCTGGAGGAATCGCGGCCGGAACTGGTGTCGTGCATCGCCTTCATTACCGGCGACACGTTGAGCACCGACATCCATCAGTTTCTCAAATCGTCGAAGCGGCCCTATCTGGAAAAACCCGCCGGACCGTCGGACATCCGCGCCCTGGTCCAGGCGATCGCCGAGCAGCACGAGGGATAGCGCCGACCCTCCGCCATAGAATTGGTCACACGGGGTTACAGATCCCGCACATACCTCAGCATGCCCGGCGGCGACACCGTTTGATCGCACAATCTGTGGTCGCAGGCCGCCGCGCCATGCCACTTAAACTGTTGGTGACTAAGGGGTTTCCGGCCCAAGCAGCACCGTGCTACCAAACGGCCGGGAAGGACGATGTTTCATCTGGGGGGTTAGAGCATGTTTAAGGAGTTCAAGGAGTTTGCCATTAAGGGCAACGTGATGGACATGGCCATCGGCATCATCATCGGCGCGGCCTTCACCAGCGTCGTAAAGTCGATGGTGGATGACATCTTGATGCCTATCGTCGGCTTCTTCACCGGCGGCGTCGACTTCACCAGCATCTTCACCATCCTGGGCGATGGCGAATACGACTCGCTCGCCGCCGCGCAAGAGGCGGGCGCCGCGACCATCAACTGGGGCGTCTTCATCAACAACTGCATCAGTTTCCTGATCGTTGCCTGGGTCGTCTTCATGCTGGTCAAAGCGATGAATGCCGCCAAGCGCAAGGAAGAGGAAGCGCCGGCGGAACCGGCCGCGCCACCGCGCGAAGAGGTTCTGCTGGAGGAAATCCGCGACATCCTCGCGAAGTCCTGATCGTCTAGCACCTTCGCACAGGGCCTGCGTTGACGCGCAGGCCCTTTCTTTCGTTTACGCTCGTCAGGACGACGCTTTCGCGGCTGACTTTTCTTCCTTCTTGCGCGCGCGGTAGTCCTGCCAGCGCTGCAGCACGACGTAATAGGACGGTACGAAGAGCACCGCCAGGCAGGTCGATGCCAGCATGCCGGTGAAGACCGTGATGCCCAGCGACTTCCGCGCATTGGCACCGGCGCCGCTCGCCAGCACCAGGGGCACGACGCCCAGGATAAAGGCGAACGAGGTCATCAGAATCGGCCGGAACCGGGTCTCGGCCGCTTTGACGGCCGCTTCGCGCACATCGACGCCCTTGGCATGCAGATGGCGTGCGACCTCGACGATCAGAATCGCGTTCTTGGCCGATAACGCGATGAGCAACACCAGCCCGATCTGGACATAGAGGTTGTTGGCAATACCGATCCCCAGCAACACGGCGACTGTACCCAAGAGCGCCAGGGGCACGGCGAACAACACGCTGCCCGGCGTCACCCAGCTCTCGTACTGGCCGGCCAGGACGAAGAACACCAGCGTCACTGCAAGCGCGAAAATGAAGTAGGCGGAATTGCCGACAAGTTGCTCCTGATAGGATAACCCGGTCCACTCGTAGCGCATGTTGGACGGCAGGTTTTCGTCGGCGATCTGCCCGAGCAGTTGAATGGCCTGGCCGGAGCTGTAGCCCTGATTGGCGATGCCGTTGACCTCGGCCGCCGGATAGAGGTTGTAGAGCGTGACGACGCCTGGACCCTGGTCGGATTCAATGTCGGCGACAGCGCCGACCGGCACCATGTCGCCGCTCTGGCTGCGCACGTAGAACTGTTTGATGTCCTCCGGTTGGAGCCGGAACTGTTGATCAGCTTGAACGAAGATCGAGAAGTTGTGGCCAAACCTGGTGAACTGGCCGACATAGGCCGATCCCATATAGGCCTGTAGGGTGTTGAAGAGATCACCGACCGCAACACCGAAAACCTCTGTCTGCTGGCGGTTGACGATAACGCTGACCTGGGGCGCCTGGGCGCTGAAGGTCGAAAAGGCGTTGCGAATCTCCGGTTGGCTCTGCGCCGCCGCGGCGATCGCATCGGTCACCTGCTGCAGTTCTTGATAGTCGAAGCTGCCGTCGGTCACTTCGATCATCATTTCAAAGCCGCCCGATAGGCCGATACCGGGCACCGGCGGCGGAATGACAACCAGGGTGTGGGCCTCCTGAAGCTCTTTGAGCTTGGCGTTGAGGTTGTTGTAGATCGACAGCAGGTCCTCGCCATCGCCGCGCTCGCTCCAGTCCTTCAAGACGAGATAGGCAACACCGGCGTTGGCGAGCGAGGCGCTGCTCTCCAGCAACGACATGCCGCTGATGGCGACCGCATACTCGACACCCGGAATCTTGAGCGAGAGATCGGAGATGTCCTTCATCGTCGCTTCCGTGCGCTCAAGCGACGCGCCATCGGGCAGATAAGCGGCAATGACCACATAACCCTCATCCTCGATCGGTATGAAGCCGGTTGGAATGCGCGTCAGTCCGAAGAACGCCAGCCCGACGAGGGTCAAGGCGATCAGCGACATCAGAATACTGTGGTTGACCATGCGCCCGACAAGACGGATATACCAACGCTCGAAGGGGTCGTAGAGCCAGTCAAAGATGCGGAAGATGAAGAACTTTCTTTTCGTCTTCGGCACGGACCGCAGCCACTGGCCGCACTGTGTCGGCTTGAGCGTTATGGCGTTGATCGCGCTGATCAGTGCCGTCGCCGCGATCACCAGGGCGAACTGTCGGAACATCTGGCCGGTGATGCCCGGCATGAAGGCCGCCGGCAGAAAGACCGACATCAGCACCAGCGTGATGCCAACAATCGGGCCGAACAGCTGACGCATCGCATCGACCGCGGCCACCTTTGGTTTCTTGTCCTTTTCGATTTCCTGGGTGACGCCTTCGACGACAACGATCGCATCGTCAACAACAATGCCGATCGACAACACCAGGGCCAGCAAGGTCAGGATGTTGATGCTGAAACCCATCAGCGCCATGGCCGCGAACGCACCGACGATGGTGATCGGCACGGTCGTCGTCGGCACCAGGGTGGCGCGCCAGTCCTGGAGGAATATGACGATCACGATCAAGACCAGGATGCCGGCCTCGAACAAGGTCATGTAGACCTCGTTGATCGACTTCTCGACGACGATCGTGGTGTCGAACGGGATCCCGTACTCAAGACCCTCAGGAAAGTCTGCCGACATCCGCTTCATGGTGTCCCTGACTTCCTGGGCGGCATCCAAGGCATTGGCATCCGGCAACTGGAAGATCGCCAACCCCGCCGCCGGCTTGTTGTTCAGGGTGAACGCCTGGCCATAGTTCTGGCTGCCCAACTCAACCCTTCCGATGTCGCGAATGCGGGTCACTTGGGCGCCCGCGTCATCGGCCGCTTTGACGATGATGTCCTCGAACTCCTCAACCTCGGTCAAGGCGCCGTTCAGGTTCACCGTGATTTGAAAGTCTTGGCCTTCCGGCACGGGCGGCATGCCTGTCTGGCCGGCCGAGACCTCCTGGTTCTGCTCCTGGATGGCATTGATGACATCAGCCGGCGTCAATGAGCGGACCAGCATCTCTTCCGGATTGAGCCAGATGCGCATGCTGTATTCGCCGATGCCGAACACCAGGACATCGCCGACACCCGTCAGTTTGGCGAGTTCGTCGTGCAAATTGATGGTGGCGTAGTTGCTCAGAAAGAGCGCGTCGAACTCCTCATTCTTCGACGTTAATGTCACGATCTGCAGGATCGAGGTCGATTTCTTCTCGGTGACAACACCCTGTTCCTGCACCGCGCTGGGCAGGCTGGCGAGCGCGGCCGATACCCGGTTCTGCACCAGGACCTGGGCTTCGTCGGGATCAGTGCCGACCTCGAACGTCACGACGAGCGCATAGCGGCCGTCATTGGTCGCGGTCGATTCCATGTAAAGCAGGTCCTGAATACCGTTGACCTTCTGCTCGATGGGCAGGGCGACGGTCTCGACCACGATTTTGGCGTTGGCGCCCGGATAATAGGCCGTCACCTGAATGGTCGGCGGCGTGATCGGCGGATACTGGCCAACCGGCAAGGTGAAGATGCAAACACCGCCGATCAGCAGAATGACCAGCGCGATAACGTTCGAAAGAACGGGCCGCTCAATGAAGAACTTTGAAAACATGACCGGCCGGGTGACCTATTGCGTTTCGCTTGTGGTCGAGCTGGCCTGTTGCTCCTGCGGCGCAACCTTGGCGCCGACCTTGGCATTGACCAAACCGTTGACGACGATGCGGTCCTCAGCGCTGATGCCGCTGGTGATCGCCCGCAAGCTGCCTTCCAGCGGCCCCGTTTCGACCGCCTTTCGCTGCACCACGTCGTCGCTGCCGACGACCAGAACGAACCGGCCCTGCTGATCCTCGCCGACAGCCAGATTGGGCACCATCAGCGTCGGTTTGGGCTGGCTGATCGGAATACGCACACGCACGAAGAGGCCCGGGAACAACAGGCGGTCGTAATTGGGAAAGATCGCCCGCATCTGGATCGTGCCGGTCGAGGCGTCGACCGTCGTGCTGACGAAGTCCAGCGTACCCTCGTGGGGAAAGCCGGTTTCGTTGCTCAGTCCGATGTAGACCGGCGCGAAGCCGACGCCGGGGACGACCTCCTCGGTTTCCTGGCGCACCATCTCGCGCACCCTCAGGGCGTCGCGTTCGTTCAGGTTGAAGTTGACGTAGATAGGCTGAAGGCGGTCCAAGGTCGCGATCACCGTGGGGCTGCCCGATGCCCCCACCAGGTTGCCGGGATCGACGAGACGCGGTCCGATCCGTCCGCTGAAAGGCGCACTGACGATGGTGTAGCCCAGATTGATCTCCGACAACCGCACCTGGGCAGCCGCCTGATCGCGTTGGGACTGCGCGTTTTCGAGCGACGCGACCGAGGTGGCGTTTTCGGCCAGCATCGCGCGCTGGCGCTCAAGCTCCTGTTCGGCGCTGCGATAGGCGGCAAGATTCAACAACAGGTTCTGTTCGTACTGATCGGGTTCGATCGTGAACAGCAGCTGGCCTTCCTCAACAAACGAGCCGTCTTCGAAATAGACCTGTTCGAGGTAACCTTCGACGCGAGCCACAAGATCGACCGATTGCGATGCGGCGACGGTACCGGTGAAGGTAATGGCATCGGCGACCTGCATGGTCGTCGGCAGCGCGACCGTGACCTTGGGCAAGTCTTGCTGGCTCTGGGATTGATCCTGGGCGACCGACGGCAACGCCATCAGCCACATACCAAGGGCGCCGACCAACAAGACCAACAGGGCTCCCGGGGAGATACCAGGATGCATGGCGTTACGACGGATCATCAGCCCTACCTTACTCGACTTCACCAGAAGGGACTTGCGGATCGTTTACCTCGCCAATCATGTCACCCCAATCCGTACGCTGCTCCATTTCCTCGACGACCTCGCCCGACACGAAACCCGTCGCCTCGCGCACCTGCCAGCCGCCGCCAAGCGCCCGGTAGATGGCAACGACGCTCAGCAACTCGTTACCCCTGGCGACGACCAGCGAGTCCTCGACCGCCAATTGGGCGTCGGCGGCGTTCAACACCGTCGTATAGTCGGTCTCGCCCGATTTGTACTGGACCATCGAGAGTTCCGTTGAACGGCCGGCCGCACCGACCGCCTCGGCCAGGACAGCGGCGGCGTCCTTCGATGTCGACAACGACGCCAACCCCTCTTCCACTTCCTGCTGCGCGGTCAAAACAACGTTTTGATAGTTCAGGACCGACTGCTGGAACGCAGCATCCTGGACCCTTACCTGGTTGATCAGCCGGCCGTAGTTGAAGATGGGAAACACAAAGGACGCGCCCGCGTTCAACGCCCGGCTGTCCCAGCGGAAGATGTCGGTCAGCGACGAATTCAAGACGTTGCTGGAACCGAATCCGAACGAGCCGGCCAGCGAAAAGGAAGGATAGAGCGCTGCCTCGGCGACACCGATGGCGGCCGACTGCGCGGCGGCGGCGGCCTCGGCCTCGCGAATGTCCGGGCGCCGGCGCAACAGATCGTGCGGAATGCCGACCCCCACCACGTCGGGCACCTGTGGCAGGCGCTCGGCCGGCGCCAGGAAGGCATCGATCGTGTCGGGTGTGACACCCATCTGCACGGCCAGGGCGTACTTGGCCTGGGCCAGGCTGTTCTCGAACTCCGGGATCTGCGCCTGGGTCTGCGCCAACTGCGTCTCGGCCTGCAAGACGTCCAGCTGGCTCGTCTCGCCGTACTTGTAACGAACCTGGGCAATTCCCAGGTTCTCTTCCTGGGTCACCACGTTGGACCAGGCGACGACGAGCCGCTCCTGAAGCACGCGGATGTTGATGTAAGAGTTTGCGACGTCCGCTGTCAGCGACACCAGGGCATCGTCATAGGCCGCGATCGACGACTCAAGGGCCGCCTGATCGGACTCGATGGCGCGCCTGAACTTGCCCCAGAAATCGATCTCCCAGGCGGCCTGAAGCGCAATCTGGTCGATCGCCAGGTTCTGTTCGGGGAAGTTGAACCGCCGGAACGTGTCGTCATCCAGACGGGCATACTCGACCTTGCCCCGGATCTCCTGCTGCTGGGGATAGATCTGACCCTGCGCGATGCCGAGCTGCGCGCGCGCTTGCAGTACGGCGACGCCAGCGGCTTGCAGGGACGGATTGTTGCGCTGTGCGACCTCTATCAGCTGGGTCAGGACGGGATCGTTGAACGTGGTCCACCATCGCGGATCCGGCTCCGCGCCCTGTCCCACCGCCAGCGGCGCCGGCTCGGTCCAGTCCGGCTCGACCGCCGCCTGCGGTTCGACAAAGTCGGGCCCGACGGGCGCGCACGCCGCCAACGCGGCAGCCGCGACGAAAGCCGCGAACAGGCATCGCGCGAGCTGGCGCCAGACAGCAACGATCACGCGTCGGCTTGTCACAATGTCACCGCCGAACGCACCGACAACTGGCATCGCGTCGCGACAGGACAAGACCTGACCGGGGTGTCGGCAACCTAAGGAAGCGTGCTCGCATGGAACCTGCCGCAGCAATCTTGCTGCACAGTGTGCAACAAAGTGTCGCGGTGATCCAGAAAACTCAACGATTTGAGTATGTTGCCGACGATCTTAAGGATCAGCCAGCAGATCGGCGACGGTGCCGCGGACCTGGCCCGGCAAGAAGGGCTTGGTCAGATAGGGGCGTCCGGTCTTGGCCAGAAAGGCGTCGGTCGGCTGACTCAAGAGGTCGCCGGTGACAAAAATCAGGCGATCCAGCAGATGCGGGACCCGGCGCTCCATCTCCGCATAGACCGCTTTGCCGTCGAGATCGGGCATCCACAGATCGCAGATAATGAGGTCGTAATCGTTGGCCTCCAGGCGATGCAGCGCGTCGCGGCCATCGGCGGCACCATCTATCGTCAGATCCAGGGATTGCAGGATGTCGCTCAGGAGATCGCGGATGTCGGCTTCATCGTCGATGATCAGGACACGTTTACCGCGGATTGCTTCCGACGGCACATCCGCGATGGGTTCGACGCCGCCGGAATCCCACTGGTACGGCAGCTTGACGCAGAACCGCGCGCCGCCGTCGGCGGCATCCTCGACACTGATGGTCCCGCCATGGGCGACCACCATGCCATGGCAAACGGCAAGGCCGACGCCGGTGCCGACACCGGTCGGTTTGGTCGTGAAGAAGGGATCGAAGATGCGTGTCTTGATCGCGTCGGGCACGCCTTTGCCGGAGTCCGAGACCGCCAGCTCAACCGCTTTCGCCACCGCATCGAGCCGGGTCTCAACGACAACCACCTTGGGATCGTCAGCCTCCTCCATGGCCTGCATGGCGTTGATGAGCAAGTTGACGATGACCTGGTTGAGCTGATCGGGGTCGCCCACGACATCGGGCAGACCGGGCGAAAGGTTGAGGTCGATCCGGATGTTGTTAAGGCTCAACTGGTGGCCCATCAGCTCCAGCGCGTGGTCGATCAGCTGGTTGATTTGGACCGGCCGCCGTGACGCCGGTGTGTCACGCGCCATCGCCAAGAACGTCTTGATGATCTTCGCGCACCGTTCGGCAGCGCCTAGGATGGTGGTCGCCCTCTTGCTCAGATCGGTGTCGGCGGCATCGGCTTCCATCAACGCCGCATGGCCCAGGACAACCTGCAGCGGATTGTTCAGTTCGTGCGCGACACCGGCAAGCAGCATGCCCAGTGCCGAGAGTTTTTCGCTTTGATAGAGTGCATCGCGCTGGCGCTCGACCTCCTGTTCGGCGCGCACACGGTCCGACACGTCCGTATAGGTGATGATGAAGCTGCCGTCGGAAAGCTTGTCGCGCCGCGCTTCAATCGTGCGTTCGCCAATCTCCAACTGGTGGTATTCCTGGCCGGTGACGGAGAAGTAACTCTCGATCCGCTCGGCAACCAGGTCGGCGACATCCCGCCCCTCCTGACGTTCCTTGGGATAGAGATAGCCGCGGCGAATGCGGTCCTCGATCAAATCGGCGACCGGTGTACCCGGCGTGCTGTACTCCAATGGGCAGTCCAGCAGGTCGTGAAAACCTTGATTGGTCAGGATGACCTTCAGGTCCGATGACAGGACCAGAACACCTTGCGCAACGTTGGACAGAACCGCCGAAAGGTGCTTGGTGCGCTCGGCGAGCTCATCGTTCAGCCGCGCCTCCTGATCCTTCAGCGCGAACTCGACCCGTTTGCGTTCGGTGATGTCGGTACGCACCGAAACAAAGCCGCCGGAGTCCAGGCGCTGCTCCTTGACCAGATCCCAACGGCCGTTCGGCCACGTGTCCTCCGACAGCGCCAGCTTTGCCCGACGCCTCAGGTTGATGAACTCCCGAATCCAGGTCTCGGTATCGGTCTCATGAAACGTCGGATCGGTGACGGCGCCCTGCTCGACACTGCTGCGAACCAGGTCGACCATGGACGCGCCAACGATGTCGCCCTGGGCCGGCAAATAGGGAAAGACCTCATGAAAGCGCTGATTGGTGAGCACGACCCGCTCATCGGCGTCGTACAGCACAAAGCTGTCGGAGAGATTGTCGATCGCCTCGCGCAGCAGGACCTCACGCGCGCCGGCCTGCACGAGGTCGCTGGCATCGACCATCGTCATGATGACGGCATCGCACCCGCCAAACGACACCTTGGACTCGCTGACCTCCAACCACCGGGCTTCGCCGTTCGCGCTCGTGAAGCCGATGGTCTGCGGCGCAAGCGGGCTGTCGTTCTGCGCCGCAATGTGCCGCTCCAACAGGTACGGCAGTCCTTCGGCCGTCACGAAACGCAAAAGTGTCGGCTCGTCCGCGGTCGCCTGGCGTTCTGCAAGACCGAGCATGGTCCGCGCCGCGCGGTTCATGAACAACGGGCGGAAAAAGCTGTGAATGACAACGCCGTTGGCAATCGAATCGAGCACCGGGCCGATTGTGACCAAGTCGTCATGAGACGGCCTGCTCGCGGAGCCGACTGACTGTTCGACGACAACGTTCAACGAACCCACGCCGTTGCCGATCACCACGGTCGCCAAGCCGTCCGCCGTTCGGTCCGACGCCTCGCCGTCCTTCCGAAAAGCGCGATTGGCATAAGCGACGTCGCCGTCAGCCGGCCCGTCGCGAACCGCCATCGGGTCACGGCTGTCGTCAAACACCGCTGCAAACAACGCCTGGAGTGCCTTATCCATGGTTCAATCGTGGTGGCGTCTCATGGCGGCAGTCTGCCGCAGCAATCCAGCACTCACAACCGCGGCGGCCGAGTCCAAAAGTCTCTCCCAAGGCAGCATTGCCCGATCAGCCGGACGGCCCTACTCACCGCCGCCACCTTCCTCACGCAGCATCTCTTCGGCCCAAGGCGTCGGCCGGTAAAGGGCCCATGCCTGGCCGGACAGCCCCCAAGGGCGCGTTGCCCACACCAGTTCATAAGCTGTCCGCCCGTCCGGACGTTCAACCCACTGCGCCGTCGGAAAACGGCCGAACTGATGGCGATCCTCCTGCACGTACCATGTCAGCGGCATGGTCGAGTCGTCGTTGATGTAGATCAGGTCCTCGCCGTGGCCGGCCTTGGCGGCAAAGTAGCGGGTCATCATGGCGAGACGATAGTCCTGGTTGCCGCCTACCCTCACCGGGTATTCGGTCGTCGGCACCGCCATCATCTGCGCGGTTGCCGCGGCATACGCGCCACGTCCGTCATCGAAGAAACTTCGAAGCATCATCACCTGCCCGCCGACGTAACCCAAAACCAACAACGCCGCGAGCCCGCGCATCACTTGACCACGGTCGATCATCCAGGCAAGCAGCCGGGCAACGACCAGAAGCGCAAACAGCGCCGACAGCAGGAAGTAGCGCGGCTGCGGGTAGCGCACGAGGTCGGCCACGATCAACACCAGAGGGATCACAAAGATAATGCCGATGTCGAAGACAAGCCGCGGCGAGCGCGATGCCACGACAACTGCGACGGCCACCACCGTAAGAGCCACAAACACGTTTAGCGAAAGCATGTACGTTGACGGCAACCCGATGCCGATCACGTAACCCGCCATCGCGCCGGCACTCTCCACGACATCGGTCGGCTCGCTGCTGCCGTAGATGCCATACATGAGAAAATAGAGGGCGTAAGCGGCGGCCACGATACCTGGTGCAAGGAAGAACGAGACGAGCCGGCCAAACGGAACACGACGCCCTTTCAGGCCCAAACGCCCGGATGCCAGGGCCATCAATCCCAAAGCCGCCAGTGCCAGAACGAACATCAGATGCGACAAGACGCCGATGGTCGCGCAAAGCGCGAACCACAACCGTGCAGACGCGCTCTCCTTGTCCAGCCAGCGTTCCAAGGCCCACAACGCGCCGAGTGCCATGGTCAGCATGAGGGCGTAGCCGCGCGCCTCGCCGCTGTAATGGATCAGCGGATAGCTCATGGCAATCAACAGGGCGGCGACAATGGCTTCGGCGCCGCTGCGCCGCAGGGCGAGCCCCGCCGCCAGCACGACGGCGGCCGACCCGGCGGCAACCGAGAGCGAGCGATAGATGACAGCCGCCGGCTCGCCGCCACAGATCCCACGCACAATGGCCATGAAGGCCGTATTGACAGGGTGTGTGTTGTCGTGGCCGGCAAGAACCATAATCGCCGCGTCGTCGCGCGACTGGGCATACCAGTCGAGGATATAGAGGCTCCAGACCTCATCGATGGAGAGATCACCGAGGGCGCCGCCTATCCTGAGCACGAAGCCGGTCAACACGATGACGGCAAGGACGACCCAGAACGCCGGGTCTTGCCTGTCTGACGCCTGAACCGGTGAGGTCGAAGGCTGCGTCGTCACGTAATCATGTCCCTTGAGCGACGCCGACGTTTAGGGCCCGCCCTACTTCTGCTCGCGCTGGCGCTTGCCGAAGGAGGTCTCCCAGCTTTCTTTGGTAAAACCGTCCACGATGTCTTCAAGCTTGTTCATGTCCTTGCCGACGGCCGGGCGCGCGCTGACCTGGTCGAACCAGCGTTTGACATTCGGGAAGTTGTTGATGTCCTGGTTCTGGCGCTTGTAGAGCCGGCACCACGGGAAGATCGCCATGTCGGCGATGGTGTACTCGTCGGCGGCGACATACTCGTGTGCGCTGAGCTGCTTGTCGAGCACGCCATAAAGGCGCGCGGCCTCGTTGGTGTAGCGCTCCTGAGCGTAGGGCAACACGACGGCGCCGTCCGGGCGCCTTTATGGCGTGCTCGACAAGCAGCTCAGCGCACACGAGTATGTCGCCGCCGACGAGTACACCATCGCCGACA
>JANQGO010000024.1 GCA_028277285.1 Alphaproteobacteria bacterium
GGTAGCCGCCGGAATCGGTCAGGATCGGGCCCGGCCAATCCATCATGCGGTGCAGGCCACCAAGCGCCGCGACGCGCTCGGACCCCGGCCGCAGCATCAGGTGATAGGTGTTGGCCAGCACGATGTCCGCGCCGGCATCGCGCACCTGATCGGCCAGCATGCCTTTCACGGTCGCCGCGGTTCCGACCGGCATGAAGGCGGGCGTGCGCACCGGGCCGTGGGCGGTCATCAAGGTGCCCGCGCGGGCCTCGCCGTCCGTGTTCTGAACGGTCAGGCGGAATGAAGGTGTCGCGTGGTTCAAGCTGTGGCCGATCCCGCGATCATGAGGCCAGCGTATCCGTCAGCATTTCTGCTGACGCGCGCGCCGCGCGGCGATACTTGTCGGGCAGCGGCATCTGTCTCAGTGACTCGTGGCTGTAGTAGATCGACACCACGCCATAGGCCACGGTCCAACATTGGTTCTTGGAGGCTTTGGGGTAGTGGCGCTGCAATGTGTCGGCAACAATCTGCGTGAAGTCATCCACCCAGCCCTTGGAAATCGTCCGTAGCGAGTCATTGTTGCGAGCGGCGGCCATCAAGACCTCGACCACCTGCACGTCGTGGTTGGTCTCATCGCCATAGTCCCAGAACAGGAAGTCCAGAAGGGCGTTGGCGGGTCGCTGCTTCGGCAGGCTCGCCTTCATGTCCGCCATCAACTGGCGGTATCGCGTATCCGCGCGTGCGGCGAGCGCGTTGATAAGGTCGTCGCGGTTGCCGACGTAGTGACGAAGAATTGACCGTTTGACGCCGGCCTCATCGGCGACGTTTTCAAGCGATGTGGCATCCAGCCCCTTGCGCGCCACACAGCGCGCAAAAGCGTCCAGAATCATGGCCGTACGCTCTTCGGTCAGGTCGGGTCTGGGCATGGGCTTCACTTATCACAACGGGACGGTCGGTAAACACCGACATATATTTTCAGGATTGACAATTTACTCGTTAAACACAAGATTGTCATGACTGACAATATATATGGGACGTGTCCATGGACCGCGACGCGATCATCTCAGCCTCATATGGCAGCTGGTATCAGGACGCGAGTCTGCGCAGCCCGCCGCCAATCCTGGGGGACCTCACCGGCCACTAGTCAATCCGCGCGCTCCAAAAGGCACGCATCGCCGTAGGAATAGAAACGGTAGCCGGCTTCGACGGCGTGAGCGTAGGCGGCCTTCATGCGCGCGGTGCCGCAGAAGGCCGAGACGAGCATGAACAGCGTCGAGCGCGGCAGATGGAAGTTCGTGATCATGCGATCGACCACCTTGAAGCGGCTGCCCGGCACCAGGAAGAGATCGGTATCGCCGATGAACGCCTTGATCGTGCCATCGTCCTCGGCCGCGCTTTCGAGCAGCCTGACGCTGGTCGTTCCGACGGCAAAAACGCGGCCACCCTGCCCGCGCGCCTCGTTGATCGACGCGGCGACGGCCGGTGATATCTCACCCCATTCCGCGTGCATCACATGGTCGTCGGTGTCCTCGGTCTTGATCGGCATGAACGTGCCGATGCCGACATGGAGGGTAACGCGCGCCACGCGGACACCCATGGCCTCGATGCGCGCCAGCAACGCGTCGGTGAAATGCAGGCCCGCCGTCGGCGCGGCGACAGCGCCGGTCCGTTCCGCGTAAACGGTCTGGTAGTCGTGGCGGTCCTGGGCTTCCGGGCCGGCCTTACGGTCGATATAGGGCGGCAATGGCATGATGCCGTGGCGGTCCAGAAGGGTCATGAGGTCGTCACCACCCGTCACGAACGCGAGCGTCACCTCGCCGCCCTCGCCTTTCGCCATGACCTCCGCCGCAAACCCGTCGGCAAAGTCGATCGAGACGCCGGGTGTCAGTTTGCGCGCGGGCCGCGCCAGGGCCTGCCAGGTGCCGTCGGCGTGAGCGCGCGTCAACGTCACCTCGACCTTGCCGTCGCCCTTCTTCCCAGCAAGGCGCGCCGGAAAGACCCGGGTATCGTTGACCACGAGCACGTCGCCCGGCGTGAGATAGTCCGTGAGATCGCGGAACACGCTGTCTTCGAGCCGGCCGTCGTCGCGCACCACCAGCATGCGCGCGGCATCGCGCGGCTCGACCGGATGATCGGCGATCAGGTGATCGGGAAGGTCAAAATCGAACTGGTCGACCCGCATGGGTCAGCGGAACCTTATGGGGTGGTGGCGGATCAAGCGCCGTCGGCGGTCTGGCGCTGATGGCGTTGAACCGCTTCGTCCAGGCGCCGGACCACGCGCTCGGGCACGAAGCTGTCATAGGCGCCGCCCAGAAGCGCGATCTCCTTGACCAGCTTCGACGCGATGAACGTGTGGTTTTCCGAGGCCATCAGGAACACGGTCTCGATCTCGTCGTCGAGCCGCGCGTTCATGCCGGCCATCTGAAACTCGAAGTCGAAGTCGGATACCGCGCGCAGGCCGCGCACGATGACACCGGCGCCGCAAGACTGGGCGAAGTGCATCAAGAGACCGCGGAACGGCCGGACCTCGACCTCGGCAAGGCCGTCGCCGTCGAAGTCGGCGATCTCGTCGGCGACCATCTGGACCCGCTCATCGAGCGAGAACAGCGGCCCCTTGCCGGCATTGATCGCGACGCCGACGACAAGTTTGTCGACCAGCTTGCGCGAGCGTTTGATGACGTCCAGATGACCGTTGGTAATGGGGTCGAAGGTGCCGGGATAGATGCCGACGCGCTGCTTCGCCATGGTGCTCACAGCCTTTCTGACAGGAAAATTGTGCAGTGCATCATGACGAGGATAGGCCCTGCCGACAAGGGGGCTATTCGTCGCCCGCCTGCCGGGCGCGGTGACGCTCGATCAGCAGTTCGATCGCCACCTCGGCCGGGCCGGGAATGGCGGAAGCACCGCTCAGCCAACGCCGAACGGTGCTTCCATCCACTCTCAGGGTGCGGGCCAGCCTGGTTTGCCAGCCCCACCGGCCATACAGCTCCTCGCCCAGAGCCCTTAGGGTCTCAGGAGACATCCTGTGCGATCACCCGCTCAGGAAGTCGTTGAGGACCTGCGGTACCGCGGCGTCGAACCCGGCGACGCCAAGCGCCATCGGATCATCCTCCGGCACGACGGCGACATGGTTCGCCGCGAAGGCGAGCATGGCGACCTTGGCGTCCGGATTGACCCGGTCCCGGTAGGCCGCCAACGCCTCCACCGGGTGCTGCCGGCCGGCCCACGTCTCGTGATCGGTCAGGATCACGAAGGCGTCGACCTCCATGCGCTGCTCAAGGGCATACCGCATCGGCAGGGCAACGTCGGTGCCGCCGCCATACCGGGCCAGCCGGTGGACGGCATCGTCAAGCCGCTGCCGCCGCGACAGTCCCGGCTGGAGGATCCGGGTGTTGAAGCCGACGATGGTCGCCGACGGAGCCGCGTGCAGAAACTGAAGCGCCATTGCACCAGCAGCCTCGACCGGCATCAGGAAACCACCGCGCCACAACATGGAGGCGGACACATCGACCGCGACCAACAGCCGCTGGCGGATCGGCTCCACCCGGTTGAACGCCTCGTGGAACGCCATGTCCAACGCGTCGACGATCTCCGAGTCCGGCGTCCAGGACAGCCGGCCCAGCGCACCCCGCCCCGACGCGTACGTCTTGAGCGCCAGCAAGAGCTGGATCGGGTGCACCCTGGCGGCCGCCAGGGCCTCGTCATCGATCAACCGGTCGGCGACGTAGCGCACGGCATCCGACCCGTTCGCAAGCAGACCCACCTGGGTCATCTTGCCGAGGTTCCGGATCATCGCCGTCATCGGCATGTCGACCAGGAGCGCGTCCCACACCACAGCCTCGTTGAGGTACTGGGTCGGCACGGCCTCGCGCGGCAGCGAATACCGCACGATGGTCTCGGCAACCGCGTCGGCCCCCTGAGATTCCCGTACGGCGGCGACACCGTCGATCAGCCGGAACCGTTCCCGGGCCGCCTGAACCGCCCGGGCGTCAGCCGGGTGGGCGATCCAGTCGAACAAGGCCCGCCGCTCGAGCTCGTCGGTCAGCGGATGCGCCAACCGCATGAGATCCCTGAGCGACCAGCCCTCCCGCTGCCGGTACTTGACCGCCTGCAGGGCGAGCCGCTCGGCCGGCTGTTCGCAGAACCACCGGGCGACCGACCGCCGGAGCCCCCGGCCCCAACCCCGGATGCCGTCCACATAGGCGGCGAAGGTCAGGACATGGGTGCCCGTCCGGGCGACTTTCGGCAGAGCCGCGAGGGCCGCCTGCCGGGTCTTGTCATCCGCCGCCGCCGTGGCCAGAGCCAGGGCGAACAGGGCCGGCTGCTGCCGGGGCGCCCGGGCGGACGAGCCGATCTCGACGATCTTGGCGACGGCCCGCTGCCCGTCAATGGCGAGGCACCGTTGCACGGCGCCGGCGTTGTCGAGTGTCAGTGCCTGGCCCGACACGTAGTACGTCCCGGTATCGGAGCCGAGCACCAGAAACCGCTCAAGCCTGGTCCAGTCGTCGACCGGAAAGGCGTAGCCACCGGCATGGTTCGCGACCTGGCCGGCAAGCGGCTGGGTCTGCGGTGTGGCTCCGTGCCTGGAGCCAGTTAAGCGCCGAAGCGCGTCTTTGTACGTCATCGGTCGGCCCTCCCAGGCTAAGACGTTGAAGAAAGTGGAGCGGGCATGTTGCTCAAGCCGCGTGGATCGCCGGCGGAACGCCGGAGAGGCCGCGCCCTAAACGCGGTGCTCTTTCCAGGGAGCTACGATAATCGGCTCAATCCGGCCCACTCCGGAGAACCGCTAGGCGTGAATCTGATCTTGGATTTGCGAGGTCTGCAGACCCCGCGTCTCGATTAGCAGTCGGTAACCAAGACCATCCGGCCCAGCGGCACACTCTATTTAGTGCAAATTGCACTAATCGTCAAGATCCCTTTTCCGTCTTTTTCGATGCGACCAATAAAAAACCCTCCAGGCTGGGCCGTGGAGGGTTCGGATCGGACGATCGCATGCCGAGTTGGCTCAGCAAGCGTTCTCCCTTACGCCCTTCGCACGGCCGCGTGCGCATGCAGCCTTGCGGCCCCATGGGTTCGCGCGGTCAAAACTCACTGGCATGTGGATCATCTTGATCATCGATCACTCGCATTCGCCGCCGCACCTGCGCAGCGGGACGCGGTTTCTAAACCATCCATCATCAAATGCAAGCATGAACGGGAGGCAGCACAACCTTCGGCTGCCAGCGGTCAGTCGACGTTGTCGTCCGCATCGGCGTCGATGTCCGGTATGTCATCGGCGTCAGCAACGGCACCTTCGATGACATCCTCCTCATCGTCACCGGCCTCTTCGTCGTCGATATGGGCGACAGAGACGACCGTTTCGCCGTCGGCGACGCGGAAGATGGTGACGCCGCGAGACTTGCGGCCGGTGTAGCGGATTTCGTCGACGGAACTTCGGATGATCTGGCCGCCGTCGGAGATCAAGACAATCTGGTCGCCATCGGCGACCGGGAACGCCGCGACCACCTCGGCGCGTGGTTTCTTGGCACCGCGGCCCAGTTCCAGGTTGTCGATACCTTTGCCGCCACGTCCAGTGACACGGTACTCGTAGGCGGATGTGCGTTTGCCGAAGCCGTCATTGGCGACCGACAGCAGGAACTGCTCGCGCGCCTTCATGTCCTGGAAGTCGGCTTCCTCCAGCACGATTTCGTCGGTCGCGGTGTCCTCGTCAGCCGTGGCCTCCTCGACAACCGCTTCCTCGTCCTCGGCGCCGTTGGAGCGGCGCTCCATGTTGATGCGCTTCATATAGGCGCGGCGTGTCGGCGCATCGATCTCGACATGGTCCAGGATCGTCATGCCCAGGACCTCGTCGCCCTTGGCGAGACGAATGCCGCGCACGCCGGACGACGAGCGGCCGGAGAAGACACGCACATCGTCGACCCGGAAGCGGATGCACTTGCCCTGACGGGTGAACAGCAGCACGTCCTGATCGGGCCGGCAGGTTTCGACGCCGATCAGCCGCTCGCCCTCGTCCAGCTTCATCGCCATCAGACCGTTGGCGCGGATGTTGGCGAAGTCGGAGAGCAGGTTGCGGCGCACCGAGCCGTGGGCGGTCGCGAACATGATGTGGTAATCGCCCCAACTCTCCTCGTCTTCCAGCATGGGCATGACGGTGGAGATGGTCTCGCCCTCTTCCAACGGCAGCAGGTTGACGAACGCCTTGCCGCGCGACTGCGGGGTCGCCATGGGCAGGCGATAGGTCTTCAACCGATACGCCTTGCCGGCTGTCGAGAAGAACAGGACCCAGGCGTGGGTGTTGACGATGAAGACCTGGCTGACGAAATCCTCGTCGCGGGTCGCCATGCCGGAGCGGCCCTTGCCGCCGCGCCGTTGCGCCCGATAGGCCGCCAAGGGCACGCGCTTGACGTAGCCCTTGTGGCTGACGGTGACGACCATGTCCTCGCGCTGGATCAGGTCCTCGTCGTCCTGGTCCGCTTCGGCATCGGCAAGCTGGGTCCGGCGGGGATCGGCGAACTGTTCCTTGATCGCCAGCATTTCCTCGCGGATCACCGTCATCAGGCGGTCGCGTGAGCGCAGGATATCCAGGTATTCGGTAATGTGCTCGACGAGCTCGTTGAGCTCCTCGACGATCTTCTCGCGCTCCAGACCGGTCAGGCGCTGCAGCCGCAGTTCCAGGATCGCGCGGGCCTGTTCCTCGGAAAGCTTGTAGCTGCCCTTCTCGGCGATTGCCGCGGCCGCCTCGTCGCCCTCTACCAGCGCGATCAGCGGCACGATATCGCCGGTCGGCCAGTCGCGCGCCATCAGCTTTTCGCGGGCGTCGACCGGGTCGGCGGCGTTGCGGATCAGCGTCACCACCTCATCGACATTGGCGACCGCCACCGTCAGGCCAAGCAGCAGATGGGCGCGCGCCCTCGTCCGGCCCAAGAGGAACTTGGTGCGCCGGGTGACGACCTCTTCGCGGAAACGGACGAACTGCTCGATGATCTCACGCAGCGTCAGCAGGATCGGCTTGCCGTTGACCAGAGCCAGCATGTTGCAGCCGAACGAGGTCTGCAGCGGCGTGAACCGATAGAGCTGGTTCAACACGATCTCGGCCATGGCGTCGCGCTTGATCTCGATGACGACGCGCACGCCCTGACGGGCGGACTCGTCGCGCAGATCGCCGATGCCCTCGATGCGTTTGTCGCGTACCAGTTCGGCAATGCGCTCCAGAAGCCGCGCCTTGTTCACCTGGTACGGTACCTCGGTGACGACGATGGCTTCGCGGTCCTTGCGGATTTCTTCGATATGCACCTTGGCGCGCATGGTGACGGAGCCGCGGCCGGTCTCGTAGGCGCTTCTGATGCCGCCCGCGCCCATGATCAGACCGCCGGTCGGGAAGTCGGGGCCCGGCACATAGCGCATCAGGTCCATGGACGAGACGCCGGGGTTATCGATGAAAGCGCAGCAGGCGTCGATCACCTCACCCAGATTGTGGGGCGGGATGTTCGTCGCCATGCCGACGGCGATACCGCCGGCGCCGTTGACCAGCAGATTGGGAAAACGCGCCGGCAGGACCGACGGCTCGCTCTCGCTGCCGTCGTAGTTGTCGCGAAAGTCGACGGTGTCCTTGTCGATGTCCTCAAGCAGCGTCTCCGCAACCTTGGAAAGCCGCGCCTCGGTGTAGCGCATGGCCGCCGGTGGATCGCCGTCCATCGAACCGAAGTTGCCCTGGCCGTCGATCAGCAGCAGGCGCAGCGAGAAGTCCTGCGCCATGCGCACCATGGCGTCATAGATCGCGCTGTCGCCATGGGGGTGATACTTGCCCATGACGTCACCGATGATGCGCGCGGATTTGCGGTAGGCCTTGTCGGAGGTATAGCCCTCCTCGTGCATGGCATAGAGGATGCGACGCTGCACCGGTTTCAGCCCATCACGCACATCCGGCAGCGCGCGCGCGACGATCACGCTCATGGCGTAATCGAGGTAACTGCGCCGCATTTCGTCTTCGATCGTGATCGGCGCGATGTCAGACGACTCGGGAGGTGGGATCTCGGTCAAGGTTGTGCGTATTTCTACAAGATGTTGTGGCGGCTGAGTTTTTTAGCCACCAGATCATAGGCCTTTGAAGCGGTGAGTTTACCATTCTTCGCAAGCGCGAACAAACTTTGTCGGCGTTCTGTCATATGTCGTATTTGGGCCAGTTACAACCGGATCGACCCGGTCCCGCGAGCGCCTATAATTGATCTTGCGAGTGCAAGATCGGATCACGTCTTGAGTCGATCGACAAGCGATCGTCTCAAGACGCGTGAATCCGATCTTCATTACGTAGCAAGGGCAGATTCACCCATTTGACCTCATCGCGTAGCGATTCAATCAAATGGGATCTGCTCTTGGCGATTGGGGAGCAGCGGCCATGGCCGAACGCACGTTTGAACTTGGGCTCGTGATGGCCGGGGCCATCTCCGGCGGTGCCTACGCGGCCGGTGTTACCGACTTCCTGATCCAGGCCCTGGATGCCTGGTATGCCGAGAAAGCCAACGGCTCGTCCGAGACGATGCCGCACGATGTCAAGTTGCGCGTCATGTCGGGCGCGTCGGCCGGCGCCATGTGTACGGCGCTGGCGGCGGTCGCGCTGAGTGCCGAGACAGAGCCGGTTTCCGACGTTAACCGACCACCGGAACCATCGCGCAACCGCCTCTTCGACGCCTGGGTAAAGCGGATCGATATTGAGCATTTGTTGGGCGCACGAGATCTTGCCCCTGGTCAGCCTGTCCGCTCAGCACTTGACGCGACCATACTGCGCGAGATTGCTCTGAATGGTCTGAAGATGGACCGGTTGACCGGCGTGCGTCCCTATGTTGACGAAGAGCTCGCCATCTTCCTTACGGTCGCAAACCTGCGCGGCGTTCCCTATGGCTTTGGATTGGAGGGTGATCCCGGCGCATCGCGCTATGGCATGCTGTCACACGCCGATCATATGCGTTTCAAGGTAACCCGCAGCGATCGTCACGACCCGTTGTATGGTTTGCTCGACCCGGACAAACTTCGCCAAAACGGCGAACCTGACGAGAGCTGGAAGACCTTGGCCGATGCCGCCTTGGCCAGCGGTGCCTTTCCCATCGGATTGAAGTCCCGCGCGCTAAGCCGTCCCGTCGGGCAATACAAGGAGCGCCTTGACTTCAAAGGTGCTTCCAGCCTGGAAGGCGGCGATTCAGAACGTTACGACTTTCTTTGTGTGGACGGCGGCTTGATGAACAACGAGCCACTGGAACTCGCCCGCCGCTACCTGGCGGGGGGCATCGACGAACGCAATCCACCCGCCGGCGTTGACGCTCACCGTGCCGTCATCATGGTCGACCCATTCCCAAACAAGGTTGAGCTCAAGGAGGCCGACGACCTGTCGGACGACGTCATGAGCATTGCGTCATCCATGTTTGGAGCCCTCGTCAATCAAGCGCGATTTAAGCCATCGGAGCTGGAGTACGCCGGCGATAAGAGTCACTACAGCCGTTTCATGATCGCGCCGACACTTCGCAACGAGCAAAAGGAATTCATTGAGCCAGCCATGATGGCCTCGGTTCTCAGCGGTTTCGGCGGTTTTCTGTCCCAGGCATTTCGCCAGCACGACTTCCAGCTCGGTCGACGAAACTGCCAGAGGTTCTTGAGCCAGCACTTTGCCTTACCCGAAAACAACAGGAAGATTTTTGCCGGCGTTGATGAGGGCACCCTGAAGAAGTTCCGGATCTATGATGACGAGAAAAAGGAACCCCGCCTCGCCGATGACGGTAAGACCCACCTGATACCGATTGTTCCGCTATGCGGCGACGCTAAACCACGCATCGAGGTACCGGAGCGCCCGCCGGTCAGTGTCGTGTCGTTGGACGACCTCAGCAGCAGCATAAGACGGCGGGCCCGCCACGTTGCGTATCGGCTGATCGACACCAAGGTTAATGGCCTTGCGGCCCGCTTTGCGGCAAAAGGCGTTTACCTCTGCTTCGGCCAGTCCCGGCTGGAAAGGCTGGCGAGGTCGAAAGTCAACGAGGCGTTGGACGAGCTTCGCTAGAACGGGATCTCGTCGTCGATGTCGCTGCCGGCGCCACCGCCCATGCCGCCGCCTCCGCCGCCGCCTCCGCCATCCTGGTTATAGCCGGCGTAATCGTCTCCGCCGCCACCACCGCCATAGGCGCCGCCGCCCTCGCCGCGGCTGTCGAGCATCTGCAGATCGCCGCGGAAGCGCTGGACCACGACCTCGGTCGTGTACTTGTCCTGGCCGGACTGGTCCTGCCACTTGCGGGTCTGGAGCTGGCCTTCCAGATAGATCTTCGAGCCCTTCTTCAGATACTTCTCCGCGACGTCGCACAGATTGGGATTGAAGATCACCACCCGGTGCCACTCGGTGCGTTCCTTGCGTTCGCCGGACTGGCGGTCCTTCCAGGACTCCGACGTGGCGAGCGACAAGTTACACACAGGGTCGCCGCTGTTGAGGCGTCGGATTTCCGGGTCGCGGCCGAGATTCCCCACCAAAATGACTTTGTTCACGCTGCCGGCCATGTTCTACTCCTGTTCCTCGACGTTTTCGGCACCTTAGCTGACTGCCCCGGACGTGTCATCCATGGCGAATCGACCGTCGTAGGACACACTAGCGGGACCGAAAAAGCACCCCCGGCAAGGCGCGCTGAACGTCGATTTCCGTGGGTAACTTGCCAGCCCGCGGCCCGCGTTCTAACAAGCTCGTCCTTGAGGGAAGAGACACAGCATGCACAAGTCGATCCGCATCCGCGGCGCGCGTGAACATAACCTGAAGAACGTGGATCTCGAGATCCCGCGCGACCGGCTTGTGGTGATCACGGGGCTGAGCGGTTCGGGCAAGTCGTCGCTCGCCTTCGACACGATCTATGCCGAGGGCCAGCGCCGTTACGTCGAGAGCCTTTCGGCCTATGCGCGTCAGTTCCTGGAGCTGATGGAAAAGCCGGACGTCGAGCACATCGAGGGCCTGTCGCCGGCCATCTCCATCGAGCAGAAGACGACGTCGAAGAACCCGCGATCCACCGTCGGCACGGTGACAGAGATCCACGACTACATGCGGCTCTTGTGGGCGCGCGTCGGTGTGCCCTATTCGCCGGCGACCGGCCTGCCGATCGAAAGCCAGACGGTCAGTCAGATGGTCGACCGTGTCATGGCCATGGAAGCCGGCACGCGGCTGATGCTGCTGGCGCCGATCGTCCGGGGCCGCAAGGGCGAGTACCGCAAGGAAATGGCCGAGCTGATGAAGCGCGGTTTTCAGCGGGTCAAGATCGACGGCGAGGTCTATCAGATCGAGGACGCGCCGAAGCTGAACAAGAAGCTCAAGCACAACATCGAGGTCGTGGTCGACCGCGTCGTCGTGCGCGAGGGGCTGGAGACGCGTCTCGCCGACAGTATCGAAATGGCGCTGACACTGGCCGACGGCCTGGTCTTTGCCGAGAACGCGGATACCGGCGACCAGACCATCTTCTCGGCCAAGTTCGCCTGCCCGGTCTCCGGCTTCACCATCGACGAGATCGAGCCGCGCCTGTTCTCGTTCAACAACCCGTTCGGCGCCTGCCCGGCCTGCGACGGCCTGGGCTCCCGCCTCTACTTCGATCCGGAACTTGTCGTGCCGGACGAGCGCCTGCCGCTCGGCAAGGGTGCCATCGCGCCGTGGGCCGGATCGTCGTCGCAGTACTACGTGCAGACGCTGGAATCGCTTGCCACCCACTTCGGCGAGGACATGGCGACGCCGTGGGAAAAGCTGCCCAAGGACATGCGCCAGACGATTCTGTTCGGCTCCGGCGACGAACCGGTCACCATGACCTTCGACGACGGCTTGAGGACCTACGAGACCCATAAGCCGTACGAAGGCGTCATTCCCAACATGGACCGGCGCTGGCGCGAGACCGAGAGCGAATGGGTGCGCGAGGAGCTCGCCAAGTACCACAACACCGCGCCCTGCGAATCCTGCGGCGGCTACCGGCTGAAGCCCGAGGCGCTGGCGGTCAAGATCGACGGTCTGCATATCGGCGAAGTCTCAGAGATGTCGATCGGCGCGGCCGGCCGCTGGTTCGCCGAGCTGGAAGCCAAGCTCTCGGAAAAGCAGCAGGCGATCGCGCACCGCATCCTGAAGGAAATCAATGAGCGGCTGGGTTTCCTCAACAAGGTCGGGCTGGAGTATCTGACCCTCTCGCGCAATTCCGGCTCGCTGTCGGGCGGCGAGAGCCAGCGCATCAGGCTGGCGTCGCAGATCGGTTCAGGCCTGACCGGCGTGCTCTACGTCCTCGACGAACCGAGCATCGGCCTGCACCAGCGTGACAACCAGCGGCTGCTGGACACCCTGGTGCGCCTGCGCGATCTCGGCAACACGGTGATTGTCGTCGAGCATGACGAGGAAGCGATCCGCGCGGCCGAGTATGTGGTCGACATGGGGCCCGGCGCGGGCGAGCACGGCGGCAAGGTTGTCGCCCAGGGCGCGCCGGGCGAGGTCATGGCCAACCCGGAAAGCCTGACCGGCCAGTACCTGACCGGCATGCGCCAGATCGAGGTGCCGAAGACCCGGCGCAAGGGCAAGAAGAAGCAGGCCCTGAAGGTGGTGGGCGCGACCGCGAACAACCTGCAGAAGGTGACCGCGACCATCCCGCTGGGCACCTTCACCTGCGTCACCGGCGTTTCCGGTGGCGGCAAGTCGACCCTGATCATCGAGACTCTCTATCAGGCGCTGGCCAAGAAGCTGAATGGCGCACGCATGCATCCAGGCGCCCACGACAAGCTGACGGGCACCGAATTCCTCGACAAGGTCGTCGATATCGACCAGTCGCCGATCGGGCGGACCCCGCGTTCCAACCCCGCGACCTATACCGGCGCCTTCACGCCGATCCGCGATTGGTTCGCCGGCCTGCCAGAGGCCAAGGCACGCGGCTACAAACCCGGCCGCTTCAGCTTTAACGTCAAAGGCGGCCGATGCGAAGCCTGTCAGGGCGACGGATTAATCAAGATTGAGATGCACTTCCTGCCGGATGTTTATGTCCAGTGTGATGTTTGCAAGGGCGCCCGGTACAATCGCGAAACGCTCGAAGTTCTCTTTAAAGACAAATCGATAGCCGATGTTCTTGATATGACCGTTGAAGAAGGACTAAGTTTCTTCAACGCTGTCCCAGCGATCCGCCAGAAACTGGAGATGCTGAATCGGGTCGGCCTGGGCTACATCAAGATCGGCCAGCCGGCGACCACGCTGTCGGGCGGCGAGGCCCAGCGGGTGAAGCTGGCCAAGGAACTGTCGCGCCGCGCCACCGGCCGCACGCTCTACATTCTCGACGAGCCGACCACGGGCCTGCATTTCGAAGACGTGCGCAAGCTGCTCGAGGTGCTGCATGCCCTGGTCGAGCAAGGCAACACGGTGGTGGTGATCGAGCACAATCTGGAAGTCATCAAGACCGCCGACTGGATCATCGATCTGGGCCCGGAAGGCGGCGATGGCGGCGGCCGGATCGTCGCCGCGGGCACGCCCGAGGCGGTCAGTAGCGTCGAGGAGAGCTATACCGGTCACTATCTGGCCGGGCTGCTCAAACCATCCCGCAAAACGGCGGACGCGGCCGAATAGAGCAGATCGCCTTCTATCTGAATCGCTCGCGATCCAGATAGAAGGCGTGAATCTGCTCTAACTATTTGATGGAGAGCAGATTCACGCGATTTATCAGAGCCCCTCAGTGGCTCAGATAAATCACGATCCGCTCTAGGTGGCTACATCAACTGCTCGAGCGTTTCTTGAGCCCGGCCGGCGGCATCGGTCGCGGTGACGATGTCGTTGGAGCCCAGGCCTGAGAGCGCGGATGTCAGCGCGCTTTCCAGGGCAAATCGTGTGTCGGCGTCGCTCGCGTCGGCGATGGCGCCCGCGCCCATGCCCTCGCAGGGGTTGCCGGCGCCGGCGTGAAACCCGACGCCGTCCGGGCCGACCAGGCAATTGACCACATGCTGAAGGTGTGTGTGGACATCGCCGATCTCGGCGCCGTTCGATGCGTAACCTGCTTGGATGGCGGCCTCGGCGATCTCCTCGGCGGCGTCGTCGGCCAGCGCCGGCTGCATTGCAAACCAAAGCAACGAGACGGTCGCCAGGACGAGGCCTTTCAGATTGGTTCCAGTGGCGTATGTCATGGTCCCCCCATTTCCTCGAACGCTCAGAGGAAGCCCCCGACGGGCTCATGGATGATAGGACACCGCCATTCGCGGGTGAAGCCATCTAAAGTGGCGGAGGCCATGTGCAACCTCCGCCATCTTCATGACGAAATCTTGGCAGGCCGACGTGGATTCTAGACGCCCGCCTTCACCTCCTCCCACATGGTCGTCACCTTATCCAGGTTGTTCATGTAGCGGGTGAAGGCTGTATCGGCGAGGAAGGTGTCGACATCCTTGGCCAGACCGATCGAATGCAGGAACTCCTCGGAGAACGGCTCATAGGCCTTCTTGTTGGCGTGGCCGTAATACCAGTTTTCGATCTCGAAGATGCCGGCTTCGGGCGAGATATAGGCATCGATGACCTCGTGGGCCTTGTCGTACATGCCATGCTCGACCGCGGCAGGGTGAATGCACAGACCGCAAACCCAGGTAATCGCGCCTTCCTTCGGGTTCATCCATACCCAGTCGGCCTCCGGATCGGCGTCCTGCACATTCCAGATCAGCGAGTTCCAGCCGACCGCGATCACCACCTCGCCCGAGGCCATGGTCTGCGCGATCTCGGTCATCGAACGACCGAGGGTGCGGTTAAGCGGCATCTGCTCGGCGAGCTTGGCATGCACCTTCTGCAACGCCTCATCGTCAAGGTTCCAGGGATCCAGACCCAAGACCAGCGACGCGATGATCGCGGCATCCGACGAGTAGTCGATCATCGAGACACGGCCGCTGTACTTCTCGTCCCACAGCGCCGTCCAGGTCTGGTCCTCCGGCGCCGCATATTCCGGCGCCAAGTCGCCGCGCAGCATGACGGAGGTCTGTCCCCAGTCTTCCGGTACGAAGACCCGTTCGCCGTTGATGACGGTGTCCGGCAGGTCCTTGAAGCTTTGAAAGACATCCGGCCAATGGCTCAGCTTGCTGGTATCAATCGGCGCCAGGAATCCGGCGTCGTACCAGAGCGGCACGACGGCCGAACATGGGAACGTGATATCCGGGGTGTAGCCGGCACGCATCTTGTTGAAGGCCGAGTCCTCGTCGTCAAAGAACGTGTACGTGGGTCCGACACCGTACTTGTCGACATACTGCTGCACGAACTCTGGACTGTCATAGCCGACCCAAGTGAAGAACACCGGGTGCTCGCCCTCCTGCGCGACGGCTTGGGAGGCGGCCATGGGCATCATCGCGGGAATGACGCCGAAAGCCCCCATCATCTTCTTGGCCTGTCGGCGCGTGACCTTGCCGCTGAACAGAAGGTCCTGAAATTGACTGACGTCCATGTCTCGCACTCCCTTATCGGCAGCGTCGACTGCGGCGGCGGCGCTGCGTTTGGTTGTTTGTTGAGAAGGATCTCTCGGCGAGAATCCTAGCACGGAAGCGCGGACGCCCGGCAACCGCGCGATCAAGGCCGCCGGAAGTGTTTGCTCAAGGCAAGCGCCTGACCCTGGTAATGGCTACCCAGATCGGCGCCATAGAGTTTGTCGGGTGCCTGCATCAGCCGTTCGTAGCGCAACCGACCCATGATTTGACCGTGCTCCAGCAAGAACGGCACCTCGTGGCTTCTGACTTCCAGGACCGCGCGCGACCCCGCATCGTCATCCGGGCTCCAGCCGAACCCGGGGTCGAAGAAACCGGCGTAGTGCACGCGGAATTCGCCGACCAGGGTGTCATAGGCGACCATTTCGGCGGCGTGCTCGGGCGGCACCTTGACCCGCTCCCGGGTCGCCAGGATGTAAAAGTCGTCGGGATTGAGGATCAGACCGCGTCCCGGCTTGGCATGGATCGGCTCCCAATAGTCATCGGGATCAAGCACGCCCTTTTTGTCGACGTCGATGACATCGGCATGCTGCTTGGCTTTGTAGCCGACCAGCGCCCCTGCGCCCTCGCCTTCCAGGTCCAGCGTGAACGCGATGGAGTCCTCGCGGATCGTCTGGGCGCCGTCGGGCGTGTCGACCAGCCGGTACTGCTCATGCAGCCGCTCCAGCGTGTCACGCCCGAACTGGGGCGACCCGCGCCGCAGCCTGAGCTGGCACAGCCGCGAGCCCGGCCGGACGACGACACTGAACGTGCGCGGCGAGACCTCGGCATAGAGCTTGCCCTTGTAGCCCTTAGGAATGCGGTCGAACTCGGTGCCGTAGTCGGTGATGAGCCGGGTGAAGATATCCAGCCTGCCGGTCGAGCTCTTCGGGTTGGCGATGCCCGCGATGTCGCCCGACAGCCTCAGTTCCTCCTGGATCAGAACGATGTAGACGCAGCCGCGCTCGAGCACCGCGCCGCCGGCCAGATCGATCTGATGCATGCCGAGCTCGCGCAGCTTGCCCTCGACCGACGCGCGCCTGCCGGTCAGGAAGCTCGCCCGGACCCGCCACGCCACGTCACCCAGGCGCAGATCGATGCTGGACGGCTGGATCTGATCATCGTCTAGGGGCGACGCCGGAAGGATATCGGCGCCGATCAGGTCGCGGATGCGTTGCGAAGGCAGGACGCCGGTGGTGAAACCGGCCTCCGCCTTTTCGCCGTCATCGGCGCTCGGAAACAATGGCGTTGGCGCCTGAGCCATGGCGTACCGGTCCCGCGGAAGGTGTTGACGAGTAACCTAGCAGGTGGCCGCAGCCGCGAAAGGCCCGATGCCGCCCATCCAACCACAGACGATCACCGTAATGTTCCACATGAAGAACAGAGTTAAAGTCACATTCTTTCATTATCTTATGGCTTTATCCTCATATCTCACAGAATGAAGAACGGCGTTCCATCCACCGGAATTGGAACAACGGCCAACGACGGCACCTGTTGACGATGCCGGTTGGGCGCTCTACCTCGCCTTCATGGGACAAACGATCCACGTCATCGGCGGCGGGCTGGCCGGGTCAGAGGCCGCGTGGCAAATCGCGCGCGCCGGTCTGAAGGTCGTGCTGCACGAGATGCGGCCGGTCAAGGGCACTGAGGCCCACAAGACCGACAGCCTGGCCGAACTGGTGTGTTCGAACTCGTTCCGCTCCGACGACGCCGAGAACAACGCCGTCGGCCTGCTGCACGAGGAACTCCGGCGCGGCGGATCGGTGATCATGGCGTCGGCCGATCGCCATCAGGTGCCGGCCGGCGGCGCGCTGGCGGTCGATCGCGACGGTTTTGCCGCCTCGGTCCAGCAGGCGATCGAATCGGAGCCCCTGATCACGATCGAGCGGGCCGAGATTACCGCCCTGCCCGATGCCGATTGGGGCCAGGTCATCGTCGCCACCGGACCGCTGACGTCCGAGAGCCTGGCCGCGGACATCCGCGCGGCGACCGGGGAGGAACACCTGGCGTTCTTCGACGCCATCGCGCCCATCGTGCACCGCGACAGCATCGACACGGATATCGCGTGGTTCCAGTCGCGCTACGACAAGGCCGGACCCGCCGGCGACCGGGCGGCCTATATCAACTGCCCGATGGACATGGCGCAGTACGACGCCTTCATCGACGCCTTGATGGCGGCCGAGAAGACCGCGTTCAAGGCCTGGGAGGAAGACACGCCCTACTTTGAGGGTTGCCTGCCGATCGAGGTGATGGCCGAACGTGGCCGCAACACGCTGCGCTACGGGCCGATGAAACCGGTCGGCCTGACCGACCCGAACACCGGCGCCAAGCCGTTCGCCGTCGTCCAGCTGCGCCAGGACAACGCGCTCGGCACCCTCTTCAACATGGTGGGATTCCAAACCAAGCTGAAGTATGGCGCGCAGACCCAGGTCTTCCGCATGATCCCGGGACTGCAGGATGCCCAATTCGCGCGCC
>JANQGO010000071.1 GCA_028277285.1 Alphaproteobacteria bacterium
AGGCAACGGCCGGGTCGTGTGTTCGTCCTTGCCTGCGCGGATCCGGACGGGCTCACAGGGCGACGGGGTCGGCGCGGACCCGAAGCCTCGATCCGGCGACTCGTCGCGCGCAATCGCCGTCACCATCTCGCTGACAACTCTGGCAAATCCCGCTTGGTCGGCAACGCTTCCGCGCACCGGCTGACATCATCGGCCAGGCGACGCGACCATGCGGAACAACCCGATCGCGGCCAAATTGTGAAGCCTCAACTTCCGTTGCGCAGTTGCCGGTGGCTGTTCACGAAAAAATAGTTGCCCGGTCATGAATTTCCGGGGTTTCATACATGCAACGGAATCTGTTACGACACAGTCTACTGCAGCACTTGGGAGGAGAAGCGGATGACGGACGAAGTTGAGCGCAACGATCTCGTCGAACTGACGGCTGACATCGTTTCCGCTTATGTCAGCAACAACACACTAGTTCCAGCGGAACTCCCCGAGGTGATCGGTGACGTGCACAGCGCGCTCGGCAAGGCGGCTACCAAGGCGGCAAAGCCGGTCAAGGAGGAGTTGAAGCCGGCCGTACCGATCAAGAAGTCGGTGACGCCGGATTACATCATCTGCCTCGAGAACGGGCGGAAGTTCAAATCCCTGAAGCGCCATCTTCGATCGGAGTACGGCCTCACGCCCGAAGAGTATCGCGAGAAGTGGGGCCTGCCTCACGACTATCCGATGGTGGCGCCGAACTACGCCGAGGCCCGATCCAAGCTGGCCAAGACGCTCGGCCTGGGCCGAAAGCCGGGACAGACCCGGGGGAAGCGCTCCAGCGGCTAGTGCGAGGACGGGGCCGTGGCGGCGATCGGCTGACGCCGTCGGAGTCGGGCTGACCGGACGGAACGGTGGCGAACCGATTCGGCGTCGCTCCGGTTCCGGCCGAGCTGTTGGCCTGTGGCCTACTGTTGAGGTTTGCGCTGGCGCACACGCACACCCGGTGTCAGCGCTTCCTCTGTTCGCCAATAGGGCGACCCGCGACAGCGCCGCGCGCCGGCGGGCCATCCGAGGCCGCGGCCGGGCGCGTTCTCGAAACGAACGACGGACGGAGCTTGGTGACGGACTCCGTTTGACCGGCATCAATGCGTCTTCGACCGGATCGAGCGAGGTTTCGGGATCTCGATCAACGCCTCTCTCGCGTGATGATTACGGCTCCCACATGAGCCGGCCGCGAGGTGTCGAGTCCGAAGACACAATGGACGTCAATGCACTGCCGCCATACGATGCGAGCGACAACCCGACCGGCTGTTGTCCCCGCTTCGATCCTCGAGGGTGGGATGACCAGGAGCTCCACTTCGAAGACAAGCTGTTCGTGAGAGTCCAAACCAGGAGCCGGCTGCACGTCCCGATCGACATGGACGTCGTCTTCACGCGAACCCTCGAGAGCATTCTGGCTGCAGGAGCCTTCAGCAACGACGACTTCATCATCTTGAGCCGCGATATGTCGCCGTGGGCGAGCGAGCACTATTTCGCCGTCACGAAACCCGTTCCCGGGCATGAGATGAGCCGGTTGTCCGGCGTTTACCTGACCAAGGTGTTCGAAGGCCCGTTCAGGCGCATCCCGAAATGGAAGGCGGCGGCCAAAGCGTTTGCCAAAGGCCGCGGCAGACGCGCCGAAGGGATCTATCTCTTCTACACCACGTGTCCGCGGTGCGCCAAAGTCTACGGCCGCAACTACGTTGTGGCGCTGGTGAAGGTGTACGCCTGAGACCGCCTCTCGGCAGTGCGAGCCGCGACGTCCGGCCACGCACGTACGACGGACGGGATCCCGGAACGCCTGACCGTCACTTCGCGACCTCGATGCGGAACGCGTCATGACAGCCGCGGCAGGCGGCGGTTACGGTCCCCAGCGCGTCCAGAACCGCCTTGTAGTCCTTGGGCGAGGGCGGTGATGATGCTGCCTTGGCGGCGGTGGCGAACGACTCGGCGGCCTCGTGGAACGCGGCGCCCATGGCGCGGAAGTCGTCGGGCATGAAGCGTCCGAACCCCCGGCCCATACCCATGCCCATGCCACGACCCGGCCGTGCGGATCCGGACTCGCGCATCTGCTTGAAGCGTTGCTTGGCGGCGGCGATCTCCTGATCGCTGGCGCCGCTCTCGGCCATGCGCTTCCACCGGCGGTGACCGAACGTCATGTGCATCTCGGCGACGCGCGCGGCCGCCTTGAAGTCGTCCGCCGCGAGCGCTGCGACCATGTCGTCCAAGTTGGCGAGATGGGTCCGCATCTCGGCCAGGAAGTCGGCCGCAACGTCGCCGGGCAGCGTCACGGCCGTGCGCTGATCGTCTTCGGCGCCGGCCTGAAACCCGGCCATCGACAGGACGGCCGCTAGAAGGATGGCGCGAAAGGGTCTCTTCGTGACCTGCTGTCTCACGACTCTCGTCCTCAGGCTTCGTCGTCGGCCCGGCGCGTCGCGACTGGCCCGGCCATCGATCGTTTCGGACTCGCAGTGCTTATAGAGCAAATGGCCTATCATGGCTCGTACGAGTTGGAGCAAGGGACGACCGACCTAGAACGGCGGCCGAGGCAGGCCGTCCTCGACCGGAATGTCGAAGGCGCACACCATGTAGTTCATGATGGCGTAGAGGCCGCAGACGGCGACCACCTCGACGACACCGCCGACGCCGTGGGCGTCGACGATACGTTGCTGCACGGCCTCCGGGATCGACCGTTTCGCAACCACGGCGTCGACCGCGTGCACCACGGCCTTCGACGCGTCCGGCAGCACGTCAGGAATGTCGCCCGCGGTAAGCTGGTCGATCACGTCCTGGCTCAGCCCCGCCAGCTTGGCCGGACGCTGGTGGTGCGACCATTCGTAGCCAGCGCCTTGCCGTGCCGCATAGCGCAGGATGACGAGCTCGCGCACCGCGTCCGGCAGCGTGGCGTGGAAGCGCAGATGCTCACCCAGCCGGCCGACCTTGGCCGCCACGCCCGGATTGTTGAACATACGCACATAGACCTCACCCAGATGCACGCGACCATCCGCATAAGCGCGGGCCCCGGCCATGTGCTCGAAGGTCTTCAGGTCTTCGCCTTCGAGCGTATCGGTCGGGTCGGGCAGTTTCGCCATCAGTCGTTGTCCTCCCATTCATGCTGGCGCGCGCGCCATACACCGACCGGTGTGGGATAGGTCTTGTCGGTGTTCAGATCGAGGAGATAGGGGCCTTGTGCCTCGCAGGCGCGCCCCACGGCATCGGCGATGCCGTCGGGCGTTTCGATCCGCTCTCCATCGCCGCCCATGGACTTGGCGAACCCGACCCAGTCGATACCGGGAATGTCCGTCAACCGTTCGGGGCCCGGCCCCATCTTCGAGGCGCGGAAATAGATGTTGCCATAGGAGCGGTTGTTCACGACGGCGACGATCATCGGAATCTCTTCGCGCGCGGCGGTATGGAACTCCATCCCGTGCATCAGCATGCAGCCGTCGCCGGTCGCCACCATCAGCGGCCGTTCGGGCCGAGCGAGCTTGGCGCCGATACCGAGTGGTATGGCGCCCCCCATGGGTCCCAGATTGGTCAGCGAGAAATGGGTCTGAGGCTGGCGGATATCCCAGTATTCGGCAAACCAGGCGCGGTGCGCCCCGGAATCCACGCACAGCACGCCATCATCGGGAAACGCGGCGCGCAGCTCGGCGACGACCCGCGCCGGATGCATCGGCACCGCATCGCTTCTCGTGTCCTCGATTCCATAGCAGCGCGGGCCTGCGGCGCGAACTGACGTCAGGAACGCCCGGCGCTCGCTTCGTCCGGCCTCCAATTCGTCCGCTCGCTCAAAGCCGGCCAGATAGTGCAGTGCCTCACCGGGATTGCCGACCACCGGCACGTCGCTGGCCCAGGTGCGGCCGATCAGCAAGGGATCGGAATCGATGTGTATCAACGCTTTCGACGGCAGCATGCGGGGGTCCCACTGCATGGTGTCGCGCTGAGAGAGGCCGGTGCCGATGACCAGAAGCACGTCGACGCGATCCGAGCGGATGGCATCGATCGCCCAGCGCGATCCGCCATAACCGAACACGCCAAGTGCCAGAGGATGATCGTCCGAGATCAGCCCCTTGCCGGACAAGGTCGTCGCAACGGGGATGTCGAAGCGCTCGGCAAACGCCCTCAACGCGTCGACGCCACCGGCATGCTGCACGCCCGGACCGGCCAGGATGATGATGTTGCCATGGTCCGCCGTCGCCATCAGAGCCACGGCACGTTCGAGCGCCGCCACGTCCAGCGCCCGGTTGGCCGCCAGGTCCGAGCCGATCGGTAACCACGCGGCCTCGATCTCGGCCCTCTGCACATCCACCGGTACCGACAGGTGAACGGGCTCACGCCGGGCCATGGCGTGGGTGATGGCATGACGCAGGTGATGCGGCACCACCGCGCGCGACGAGGCCGACAGCGACACGCCGGTCACACGCCGCAGCACGTCGATATCGTCGAGCCCGGCGCCGGAGCCATCCTGGAAGCCGCCCATGCCCTCCCAGCTGCGTGGCACCTCGCCGCTGATCGCCATCACCGGGCTGCGGTCGGTACGTGCGCCGGCCAGCGCCGTTACCATGTTCAGCACGCCCGGTCCGCCAATGCCGAAACACACCCCCAGACCTCCGGATGCTCGGGCGTAGCCATCGGCCATATAGGCGGCCCCGCCCTCGAACGCGGCAACCACGGTCCTGATGCCGTCGGTGCCCGTCAGGGGCGGCATGAAGCTGTCGTTGAGCCCGCCCAGGTCGATGAACACGTGGTCGACACCCTGGTCGCGGATCGCCCTAACGATGTATTCGGTCACCAGCATCGCGAGGTCCCGTGTGACAACGGCTACGCCCGGAAGGCGACATGGCCGCCGGAGCGAGGCCACTCTGCGGCAATCGAGTGGCCGGCAACCGAGCATCTATCGAAGGCCGCGCGATTGCCCGAGCCATCGAGACGAATGCCGGTGATCACGGGGACGGTTGAGTTGCCGTGGACTGGTCCAACCAGTCCGTCCCATAGAGAAGCACCTGCACTCTTTCGATCGTAACAAGTCCACTCGTCATGATGGGGCTTATCTTATCCAAGAAAGACCGGACCTTGTCTTCCCGGTCGACGATCTCGACGACGAACGGCAGATCCTCGGAGAGGCGAAGGATCTTTGCGGTATGGAGATGGCTCGAACGGCCGAACCCCATCGGGCCGCGCAGCACCGTCGCGCCGGCCAGCTGCATTTCCCGCGCCTTGAGAACCAG
>JANQGO010000085.1 GCA_028277285.1 Alphaproteobacteria bacterium
GTTGTCCATCCCCCACCATGGTCGATGACGACATGGTGTCCCGGCTGGGTCCAATGCAGTGGCGATGCCGTGTCGGGCGGGCCGCCAACCGTCTTCACCCGCCCGCCCGCCGCGGCAAGAACCGCGACCGGCTCGACACCCGGCGCACGGTCGACCATCGTAAAGTCGGTGCCGGTATGGCGGTCGAAGCTCAGACTGCCGCAGGTGTAGTCGCGGAAGCCCGGGCTTGCGTCATGGTCGACATGGCTTTGGACAAAACACTGGTCGCCCATGGCGCAGCCGACCGGCAACTCCAACACCGGCTGCTCGTCATCGCCCGCTGCGCCGGAACCGACAACTGCCGCCGCGAGTGCCAGACCGGCGAGCCACGGGCGCCGCGCCACGGATCAGGTGCCGGCCGGCAGGCGCACGGTGAAACACGCACCGTCGGGCGACGCCGGGTTGCTGCCCAGGTTCGATGCTTTGATCGTCCCGTGATGGGCTTCAATGATCTGGCGCGAGATGCTGAGGCCGAGACCCGAATGGGTGCCGAACTTCTCGCCCGGCGGACGGTCGCTGTAGAAACGATTGAAGATGTCGTTTTCCTTGCCGGCGGGAATGCCCGGACCTTGGTCGCTGATGGTGATCTCGACCCAGCGTCCGTCCTGACGCGCGGCAATCCTGACAACACCGCCCGGCGGGCTGAACGAGCGCGCGTTGACCAGCAGGTTGCGGAACACCTGGACCAGCCGGTCCTCGACGCCGCGCACGACGAAGCGGCCGGAGACGTTGTCGCCGCTGAGCGCGTCGTTCAGTTCCAGCTTCGGTCCGTCATCACCCCACGTCGTCTGCATGACCATGGCGAGCGCCTGAAGCGTCGCGCCGATGTCGACGTTGTCGGTATCCGCGCGGCTCAACTCGGCATCGAGACGCGAAGCATCGGAGATATCGGTGATCAAACGGTCGAGACGGTTCAGATCGTCGGCGGCAATCGCCATCAGCTTGGCGCGCCGCTCCGGATCCTCGATGCGCTGAATGGTTTCAAGCGCGCTCTTCAGCGACGACAGCGGGTTCTTGATTTCGTGGGCGACATCGGCGGCGAAGCGCTCCGTCGCCATCATGCGGTTCTCCAGGGTGCGTGTCATATCGATGAGGGCGCGCGACAGCTCGCCGATCTCGTCGCCCCGGCTGGCGAAATCGGGGATCGACCCCGCCTTGCCGGTGCCGCGGCCGACCTTTTCGGCGGCCAGCGCCAGTTTCCTCACCGGCCGGGCGATGGTGCCGGCCAGATAGAGCGACATCAAAACGGTCAAACCGAACGACAGCAGAGCCAGGGCCAGGATGTCGCTGCGCACCGCACGCAATTCGCGCTCCACGTCGCCCAGATCCGATGACAACAGCAACGCGCCCTGAACCTGTTTGAAATGGCTGACCGGGACCGCCACGGTCAGGATCAGGCCGCCGCGCCCGGCATCGCGCAGGGCTTCGTCGCCCGTGCCGTTCAGCGCGTTGACGACTTCGGGATAGTCATAGGCCGTCTGGTCGGCGCGCTCCGAATAAAGTTCGTTGGTCTGCCATACCGACGAGACGCCGAGCGCGATGCGGTCGAGCCGGCGCAGCAGGCGTTCGAAGGAATCGAGGTCGCCGGGCGGTGGCAGATACTCCCTGTGCACGGCACCACCGGTGCCGATCAGTTGACGGCTGTCGGCGATCAGCGCGCCGTCGGCGCCGAACAGCCGGGCGCGAATGCCGGCCGTCTGCACGAGACGGCGGATCAGGGCGCGCGCGTCCTCCTCAAGGATCTGCGTGACCGGTGGCGCGGAGACGTCCTCCAGGCCGAACGCGACAACGGTCTCGCCCAGCGCGCCGGCAATCAGCTCGCCGTTTGTGGTCAGCGAGTTCACCTTCTCGGCGATCAAGCCTTCGCGGTAGTTGTCGAGATAGAGAACCCCGGCAAGGAACAGCGCCAGCGGCACCAGATTGATCGCCAGGATGCGGCGGGTCAGCGATGCCGATGGATGGCGGTCGATCTCCTCGCGCGGGTCCGCGGTGACCGACGGACGATCCGCCGGCCCAATAATCGTGTCGGCATCACGCTCGGTGTCGACCGCCGTCAGGCGGGGTTCACGTCTCCTTAAAGCGGTATCCGACGCCATACAGTGTCTCGATCTGCCCGAATTCCGGATCGATCATCCGGAACTTCTTGCGGATCCTTTTGATGTGGCTGTCGATCGTGCGGTCATCGACATAAATGTTGTCGTCATAGGCCGCGTCCAGCAGTTGATCGCGGCTCTTCACGTGGCCCGGGCGCTGCGCCAGCGACTTCAGGATCAGGAATTCGGTGACCGTCAGGGTCACGCGCAATCCCTTCCAGGTGCACATGTGGCGCGCGGGATCAAGCGTCAGCTCGCCGCGCTCCATCTGCGGCTCGATCTCCTCGTCGTCCTCGGGCACCTCGCCGCTGACCAGATCGGCGCGACGCAGGACGGCGCGAATGCGCTCGGTCAGGAGCCTCAGCGAGAACGGCTTGGTGATGTAGTCGTCGGCGCCCATCCGCAAGCCCAGCGCCTCGTCGGTTTCGTCCGCCAGCGAGGTCAGGAAGATCACCGGCAGGTCCTTGTCGCGGCGCAGGCGGGTCAAGAGTTCCATGCCGTCCAGGCGCGGCATCTTGATATCCAAGACGGCGATGTCCGGCGGGTTGCTCGAGATGGCTTTCAGGGCTTCGACGCTGTCTGAATAGCACTGAACCCGGTAACCTTCGGCCTCCAATGCCATGGATACGGAGGTCAGAATATTCTGGTCATCGTCGACAAGTGCGATGGTCTGGCTCAACGGAACGCAACTTTCGGTTATCGTTTCAACGGCTGTGTTCATCATCAGTCTACCACCCTGGCGGCCAAAAGTGATACGGCAGGACTGCCCCATCTATGGCAACTGACCCCAGAAGGAAGGCGGATTTGTGGCTGAAATCGAGGCTTTAGACCAGGCCCGCAGGCTACTGCGCGGCGCGGGTTACGGCACCCTGGCGACCCTGGACCGCCAAGAGGGCGGGCCTTTCGCCTCGCTTGTCGCCATGGCGACGGCACCCGACGGCGCGCCGGTTTTGCTGCTCTCCGATCTCGCTGAGCACACGAAGAACCTGGCCAAGGACCCCCGCGTATCGTTGTTGGTTGACGGCACTGCCGGCCTGTCCGACCGGTTGACCGGTCCGCGTTTGACCCTTGCCGGCCGTGTCGAACGCACAACCGACGACGATGCCGTCAGGCGCTACGTTTCGCGTCACAAGTCGGCGACGCTGACCAGCGGTTTTGCCGACTTCAACTACTACCGACTGATCGTCGCGGGCGCGCACCAGGTCGCCGGATTTGGCCACATCGACGCCATCGCGGCCGATGATCTCCTGGTTGACGAAGCATTGGCCGAGGCGATTGCCACGGTCGAGGCCGACACGCTGGCGCGCGTGAACAAGCGTCACGGCGACAGGTTGGCGGCTTTGGGCCCGGATACAGCCATTGCCGCCCTTGATGCCGATGGTGCTGAACTGCGTTCGCATGGCCGCACGGTCCGTGGGGACTTTGACCGCCGGCTGGGGACAAGTAGCGAGCTTGACGAGGCGGTTGACGCCCTGGTGTATCGCATGGGGCAGGACGCCACCCTAAAGGGCTGAGACGAGTGTGATTCCGGTCTTGTCATGGCGGTTCACTTGGCGTTGAATCGCCGCTTCTTACGGGGCGCCGGGGCAACGCTCCGTTCATTTGACATGGGCGCGAAAGTACCGGGAGGGCCGCTACTTATGCAGTTGTATGGACCAGTCCACAGTACGTATGGACTGGACAAGCTCGGTCTTGCCAATTTGGCGGACCAATACTGGAATCTGGGCACCCCGGCGCTCTATGAAGAAGCCATTCGCCGCGGCGAGGGCCAGATGGCGGCCGGCGGTCCCTTGGTCGTCCTGACCGGCCAGCACACCGGGCGCTCCGCGCGCGACAAGTTCATCGTGCGCGACGATGTCACCGATGGCGAGGTCGACTGGGGCAAGGTGAATGTCGCCATGGACCCCGACAACTTCCAGACGTTGAAGCAGCGTTTCCTGGCCTATTACCAGGGCCGCGACGCCTTTGTGCAGGACCTCTTTGGCGGTGCCGACCCCGACTTCCGGGTCAAGGTCCGTGTCGTCACCGAACAGGCCTGGCACAACCTTTTTGCGTCCAATCTTCTGATCACGCCGCCGGTCGACGAGCGGCGCGACTTCGAGCCTGAATTCACGATCCTGCAGGCGCCCGGCTTCGTCGCCGATCCGGCGATCGACGGCAGCCGTTCGGAAACCGTCATTGCCATGAACTTCACCGAGCGGCTGGTGCTGATCGGCGGGACGTCCTATGCCGGCGAGATCAAGAAATCGGTCTTTTCGATCCTGAACTTCCTGTTGCCGCCGCGCGACGTGCTGCCCATGCACTGTTCGGTCAATGTCGGCGAGGACGGCGATTCGGCGGTATTTTTTGGCCTCTCAGGCACCGGCAAGACGACGCTTTCGGCCGATCCCAAGCGCACCCTGGTGGGCGACGACGAACACGGCTGGGGCGAAAACGGCGTCTTCAATTTCGAAGGCGGCTGTTATGCCAAGGTCATCCGCTTGTCGCGCGAAGCCGAACCGGAGATCTACGCGACCACCCAGCGCTACGGTACGGTCCTGGAGAATGTTGTCATGGATTCCGACAACCGGACCCTTGACCTGGACGACGCGCATTTCACCGAGAACACGCGCGCGGCCTATCCGCTGGACTTCATCCCGAACGCCTCGGCGACCGGCCATGCCGGCCACCCGCATAACGTCGTGATGCTGACCGCCGATGCCTTCGGCGTCCTGCCGCCGATCGCCAAGCTGACGCCCGAACAGGCGATGTACCATTTCCTGTCGGGTTACACGGCCAAGGTGGCGGGCACCGAGAAGGGCCTGGGCAACGAGCCGCAGGCGACGTTTTCGACCTGCTTCGGCGCGCCCTTCATGCCGCGCCATCCATCGGTCTATGCGCGCATGCTGGCCGACAAGATCGAAAAGAACGGGGCCGATTGCTGGCTGGTCAACACCGGCTGGTCCGGTGGCGCCTATGGCGTCGGTGAACGCATGTCGATCCGCCACACCCGCGCGCTGCTGGGCGCGGCATTGGACGGCTCGCTCTCCAAGGCCTCGTTCCGCGAAGACAGCAATTTCGGCGTTCTGGTGCCCGAATCCTGCCCCGACGTGCCGGGTGATGTCCTGAACCCGCGCGAGACATGGTCGGACAAGGGCGCCTATGACAGCCAGGCGCGCGACCTGTGCGGCCGTTTCCACAAGAACTTCGAGGTCTTCGCACCCTATGTCGACGACCACGTGAAGTCGGCCGGCCCGAACATGGCGGCTTAGGGGCTTACGCCATTTCGGTCTAGTCGGCACCGCCAGCCCACGCCCCCGCCCGGCCACCCCGAGGATGCTGCCATGGGTGGCCGGGCGGGGGCTGGAGCAGCGGACGACACAAAATAAAGAGGCGGCGGGCCATCGGCCCACCGCCTCTTGTGTCTCAAGGTAACGCCCTGTCCTGGGACCGGGCGAATCCCCTGGCTCAGACCACTTTCAGATTATCGGCGGACGTGCGTCCGTCGCGGCCTGGAACGACCTCGAACTCGACCTTCTGGCCTTCGGCCAGGCTGTCCAGTCCGGCGCGCTCAACGGCGCTGATATGGACAAACACGTCGCGTTCACCACTGTCCGGGGCAATGAACCCATAACCCTTGGTGGAGTTAAACCACTTCACGGAACCACTCTGCATCGAAAAAAGTCTCCTTGTTGCGACGCTCGATCCGAACGCCGCGTCGTCAGTCATCATCGAATGGTTGGGAGGGGCCGCAAGGTGTTAACCGTGACGCATCGACAAGCTTGAGCCCGGCGATGACCAGCCGGACCCACCGTCCGACGGGAGTCATATGGGCGTTCACCGAGAGAAACGCCAGCGAAATCTTCGTGACTTGGTTGTTGGGATGTCGTTTGCAACCCGCTCGCCCGGCGCGGCTGTGTCCCGACGACTCACCCCTGCGTCACGTTTTGGTACAGGCGCGATGGCGCCTGCTTGAAAACTCAGTGGGCGTCGTTCCAGGTGAGACCTGTGCCCGTATCGACGGTCAGTGGGACCGACAGGTGCGCGGCGTCCTCCATCACGCGCTTGACCAGCTTGGCCGTCTTGTCGGCCTGCTTCTCCGGTACCTCGAACAGCAGTTCGTCGTGGACCTGAAGCAGCATGCGCGCCTTCAGTTTTGCCGACGCCAGCTCCCCGGGCACGCGGATCATCGCGCGCTTGATGATATCGGCGGCGGAGCCTTGCAGGGGCGCGTTGATCGCGGCGCGTTCGTAGAACCCGCGCGTCGACGGATTGCGGTCGTTAATGCCGGGCACATGACAACGGCGCCCGAACAGGGTCTCCACATAGCCGGTTTCCTTGGCCTTCTTCTTGGTCCGGTCCATGTAGTCCTTGATGCCCGGATACCGTTCGAAATAGGCCTTGATGTAGGCGGCCGCGGCGTCGCGCTCGATGCCCAACTGGCGCGCCAGACCGAACGCGCTGATGCCATAGATGATGCCGAAGTTGATCGCCTTGGCATTGCGCCGCGTGATCGGATCCATGTCCTTCAGCGGCACGTCGAACACCTGGCTGGCGGTCATCGCGTGAATGTCGAGTCCGTCGCGGAAGGCTTCCTTCAACGTCGGGATGTCGGCGACATGGGCCAGGAGGCGCAGCTCGATCTGCGAATAGTCGGCGCTTAACAGGACGTTGCCTTCGTCGGCGACGAAGGCCTCGCGGATGCGCCGGCCTTCCTCGGTGCGGACCGGGATGTTCTGCAGGTTGGGATCGGAGCTCGCCAGGCGTCCGGTCGAGGCGGCGGCCATGGAAAACGAGGTGTGCACGCGCCCGGTATCCGGGTTGATCTGCTCGACCAGGGTGTCGGTATAGGTGCTCTTCAGTTTGGAGAGCTGGCGCCATTCCAGCACCTTGGCCGGCAGTTCGTGACCCTGGGCGGCGAGTGACTCCAGGACGTCGGCGCTGGTCGTATAGGCGCCGGACTTGCCCTTTTTGCCGCCCTCCAGACCCATCTCGTTGAACAGGACCTCGCCCAACTGTTTGGGCGAGCCGATGGTGAACTCGTGACCGGCGAGCTTATGGATCTCCTTTTCGAGCTTCTGGATGCGTTTGGCGAACTCGCCGGACATGCGTTCCAGCTCGACCCGGTCGACCTTGACGCCGGCCTTCTCCATGTCCGCGATGACCGGGATCAGCGGCCGCTCGATGGTCTCGTAGATCCGGGTGACCTTCTCCAACGGCAGGCGCGGCTTCAGATCGAGCCACAGGCGCAGCGTCACGTCGGCATCTTCGGCGGCATAGTCGAGGGCGCGGTCCAGCGGCACCTCGTCAAACGTGATCTGCGACTTGCCGGAGCCGGCGACCTCCTTGAACGGGATCGGCGTGACGCCCAGATAGAGCTGCGCCAGCGAATCCATCTTGTGGTCGTGTTTGCCGCCCTCCAGCACATAGGAGAGCAGCATGGTGTCGTCGATCGGCGTCACATCGACGCCGTAACGCGACAGGACGACCATGTCGTACTTGATGTTGTGGCCGATCTTCAGCACCGCGGAATCCGTCAGAAGCGGCCGCAGTTTGTCGAGAACGGCCTCGCGGTCGAGCTGTTTGGGTTTCTCCGAAAAGGCATCGGACTGACGGTGGCCGACCGGAATGTAACAGCCGTTGCCGCCAGCCGTGCTCATGGAAATGCCGACCAGCTCGGCGGTCATCTCATCGATCGATGTCGTCTCGGTATCGACGGCGACCGCGCCCAGGCGTGCCGCCTCGGCGATCCAGCGTTCGAGGTCGGCCATCTCCTGGATCAGCTCGTAGCCGTCGGCGTGGCCTTCCTCGGCCTTCGCCTCGACCGGCGCGGCGGCGGCGACCGCCTTGTCGCCGAACCAGCTTTCGACCCTGGTAGTCGTTTTCTCGAACTCCATGGCACGCAGGAATCCGAGCAGGGCGTCCGGTTCCGGCGGCCGATTGATCAACTGATCGAGGCCGTCTTTGACAGGGACGTGTCGGTCGAGGGTGACGAGCTTCTTGGAGATTCGCGCGTCGTCGGCATGCACGATCAGGTTCTCGCGTCGTTTCGGCTGTTTGATTTCCTCCGCGTGCGCCAGCAGGTTCTCCAGATCACCGTACTCGTCGATCAACTGCGCGGCGGTCTTGACGCCAATGCCGGGCACGCCCGGCACATTGTCGACGGAGTCGCCGGCCAAGGACTGCACCTCGATCACCTTGTCAGGCGGTACGCCGAACTTCTCGATCACCTGTTCGGTGCGAATCTCTTTGTCTTTGAGGCCGTCATACATGACGACACCATCGTCGATCAGTTGCATCAGGTCCTTGTCGGACGAGACGATGGTGACCTCTGCGCCCGCCTCTCGAGCGATCCGGGTATAGGTCGCGATCAGGTCGTCGGCCTCGTACCCCTCCATCTCGATGACCGGCAGGTTGAACGCAAGTGCAGCCTCTCGGATCAATGGAAACTGCGGCACCAGCTCCTCCGGCGGCTCGGGCCGGTGCGCCTTGTACTGGTCGTAGATTTCGTTGCGGAAGCTCTTGGAGCTGTAGTCAAAAATGCAGGCGATATGATCGGCATCGGTGTTGTCGATCAGCTTCAGGATCATATTGCAGAATCCGAAGACGGCTTTTGTGGGTAAACCGTCTGAACGGTTCATGTCTCCACGAATTGCGTAGTAGGCCCGGAAGATGAACCCGGAGCCATCGATCAGGTAGACGTGTTTGGGTGACTCGGCCATGCCGGCACTTTAGCCTTCCGGTACGCGCGATGCGAGGGGCAGGGGGTCAATTCAGGCGTGAGCGAGCAAGCCGACAGGGGAACCGGCGGGGAGGAAACCCGCACGCCGCTGGCGCTGATGGGCCTGGCGGCGCTCGGCATCGTCTACGGCGATATCGGCACCAGCCCGCTCTATGCCTTCCGGCAGAGCTTTGCCCATGACAGCGGCATCGATCCGACGGCAAGCAACGTCATGGGCGTCGTCTCGCTGATCTTCTGGTCGCTGATCCTGGTCGTCTCGATCAAGTACCTGGTCTTCATCCTGCGCGCCGACAACCGGGGCGAGGGCGGCGTCATGGCGCTGATCGCGCTTTTGGGCGCGCGCGAGAAGAACCCCAGGGTCATGGCCGTCGCGGTCGTGCTGGGCATGTTCGGCGCGGCCCTGCTTTATGGCGACGGGACGATCACGCCGGCGATCAGTGTCTTGAGCGCGATCGAGGGTCTGAAGGTCGCGACGCCGCTGTTCGACCCCTATGTGGTGCCGGTCACGGTTGTCGTGCTGGTGGCCCTGTTCCTGGTCCAGCGTCGCGGGACCGGCGGAATCGGTGCGGCGTTCGGCCCGGTCATGCTGGTCTGGTTCGCGGTGCTGGGCGTCCTGGGCATCCGTGGCATTGTATTGCATCCAGGCGTGCTGGCGGCGGTCGACCCGAGCTACGCCGTCGCCTTTTTTGTCCATAACGGCTTTGCCGGTTTTGTCGTCCTGGGCACCGTGTTTCTGGCGGTCACCGGCGCTGAGGCGCTCTACGCCGATATGGGACATTTCGGCCGCCGGCCAATCCGCCTCGCCTGGTTCTGTGTCGCGCTTCCCGGTCTCGTCCTCAACTATTTCGGTCAGGCCGGCATCGTGCTGGTCGACCCCAGGCTGGACCAGCACACCTTCTACAATCTCGCGCCGGACTGGGCGCTCTACCCGCTGGTCATCCTGGCGACCGCCGCCACGGTGATCGCGTCCCAGGCCATCATCACCGGCACCTTTTCGCTGACCCGCCAGGCGATCCAGCTCGGCTTCCTGCCGCGTATGCGCGTCATCCATACCGGCGCGGAAGAAGAGGGAAGGATCTATATGCCGGCGGTCAACTGGATGCTGATGATCGCGACGATCGGTCTGGTCTTCGGGTTCCAGACGTCAAGCCATCTGGCGTCCGCCTATGGGCTGGCCGTCTCGCTGGACATGGTGTTCACGACCCTGCTCGGTGCCTTGGTCGCCATTCGCTGGGGCTGGCATCCCCTGGTGGTGATCGTGCTTGCGGCGATCGCGCTCACCATCGATCTCGCGTTCTTTGGCGCCAACACGCTGAAGTTCGCCGAAGGCGGCTGGTATCCCATCACCGTCGCGGTGGTGCTGTTTGTCGTGATGGCGACATGGCGGCGCGGGCGCGCACGCATCCAGGAGAAGCTTGCCAGCATCGACACCACCCTGGAGGACCTGCTTGAGAAGGCGACCGCCGATAACCTGCCGCGCGTCTCCGGCACGGCCGTGTTCCTTGCGAGCGACCGTGGCGATGCGTTGCGCACCCTCCAACATCACCTCGAACACAATCGCGTCCTGCACGAGCACATCATCTTCCTGACCGTTACCACGGCGCGGGAGCCCAGGGTCAGCACGGCAAAACGCCTGGAGATCGACGCGCTTGAGCAAGGCGCGACGCGGGTCATCGTGCACTATGGTTTCATGCAAAGCCCCGACATTCCCGTCGCGCTCAGGCTGTGCGAGCGCGCCGGTCTGTCGATCGACCTGGATGACACGGTCTACTATATCGGCCGCACGACGATCGTGCCGCCCAAGATACCGGGCGGGCTGATCAACTGGCGTCGCGCGTTGTTTTCGTTCTTGAACCGCAACGCGGTGCGCCCGTCCGACTACTTCCGCCTGCCGCCGGACCGTGTCATGGAGCTGGGACTGTTGATTGAGTCGTAACGGCTAGAGCATTCTCCGTTCAAGCGGCATCCCCAGCCCGCTCCCCCACCTCCGGGGCAAAACGCCGAGAGGCGTTTTCGCCGGAGGTGGGGGAGCGGGCCGGCACCGATTCCGTGAAAACGGAAAATGCTCTAAGCCAGGCCCGGGAAGAGTTTCTTGAGGCCCGCGGCAAGCATGCCCACGGCAATGGCGGCCAGCATCATGCCCATGATCCGGGTGACGATGTTGACGCCGCCGATTCCCAGGCGATGGCTGAGCGGCGTAGCGAAGCGGAAAGCCAGATACAGCAACAGGGCAACCAGCACGCAGACAACGGTCACCAGGAGGCGATCCATGACGGTGCTGGTCTGATGGGTCTGGACGATGATGGTCGTCATGGCGCCGGGCCCGGCGACGATGGGGATCGCCAGCGGTACGACGGCGATCTCGTCCTTTTCCGCTGCCGCCTTCTTCTCCTCCAGCGTTTGATGCATGGCGCTTGTCTTGCTGTGCAGCATGGAGAGCCCGAGCAGCAGGATGATCAGCCCGCCGGTGGTCTGAAACGCGGCGACGGAAATGTCGAACAGCCCCAGGATGTAGCTGCCGGACCAGGTCACGACCACCAGAATAATGGCGATCGAGATGGTCGCTTTCAGCGCGATCTGTCTCTTTTCGGCGTCGTCCCTGTCACTGGTCAGTGAGGCGAAGATCGCCATGTTGCCGATCGGGTTGGCGATCGTGACGAGGGCGAGCGCGAAGGTAACGAGGACCGGGCCGGTCAGTGTCATGATCGATGCACAGGCGGCGCGTCAGGCGGCCGCGCCGCCGTCCCGGTTGGCGTTGAAGCCGGTCCAGATGAAGCGCCGGCCGCAATAACCGCAGTCGATCTGGCCGTGGGCGGTGAGGTCGTAATAGACCATGGGATGGCCGAGCGCGCCGCCACCGCCGTTGCACGCCACCTTGGGCGAGTCGGTTT
>JANQGO010000016.1 GCA_028277285.1 Alphaproteobacteria bacterium
GTGATGGGGATCGCCGGGATCGAGGCCCTGCTCGACACCTTCGAGGCCGGCGGCCAGTACCATGGCCGCGCCGAGATACGGATTGCACGACGGATCGGACGCGCGCAGCTCGACCCGGCCGCCGCCCTTCGGGATGCGCAAGGTGTTCGTCCGGTTGTTGCCGCCATAACTCTGAAACACCGGCGCCCAGGTGAAGCCGGACGTGCTGCCTTTAAGGATCAGCCGCTTGTAACTGTTGACCGTCGGCGCTGAGACCGCGCAGATCTCGGGCAGGTGTTTCAACACGCCGGCCAGAAAACTGTAGCCGAGTTCCGTCAGGCCGCAGCCGCGCGGATCGTCGGCCGCGTCGAACAGGTTCGCGCCCGTCTCCAAGCAATAGAGCGACATGTTGAAGTGCGCGCCGCTGCCCGCGTAGTGCGGAAAGGGTTTCGGCATGAAACTCGCGAAACCGCCATGGCGCCGGGCGACCTCGTCGGCAAGACGCCGGAAGAAGACAAAGCGGTCGGCCATGGTCAGAACATCGGCATAGGCGAAGTCGATCTCGAACTGACCGATGCCGTCTTCGTGGTCGAACGAATAGACATCCCAGCCAAGATCGTTCATGGCCGCGACCAGCTCGCCGATCCACGGCAGGTTGTCGAGCAGCCTGGCGACATCGTAGGCGGGTTTCGAAAGATCGTGTCGCGGGCTGGGCGGTCGGTAACCGCCCTCGCCGTCTTCGCCAAGCACGAAGAACTCCGCTTCGATGCCGAGGTTGAGGCCATAGCCCAGCTTGGCGGCCCGCGCACACGCGCGTTTCAGGATGTTGCGGCTGCACGGTTCGAACGGCTGGCCTTCGCACCACAGATCGCTGGCGAACCAGGCGACGTCGTTCTGCCAGGGCAGGATGATGCACGACGCGGGATCCGGGTGGGCGCCGACTTCTTCGTCGCTGATGTCTTGGGGCACACCGTCCAACGCGGCGCCGGTGCACAACTCCGAACCGGACATCATCCGGTCGAAGTGGCTAATCGGCACCATCTTGCTCTTCGACACGCCATGCATGTCGACATAGCTCGGTAACAGAAACCCGACACCGCGATCGATCAGATCGGCGCGCAACGACGCCGTATCGTCTGGCCCCTCAGCCATCCCCCTCACCTTCCAAGGACCGAGCCCCTAAGGCTTGTCCCGGTTACAACACCCGCATGAACGCGGGATCGTTCCCGGCGTTCGGCTGTTGCCGCCGCCGCGTCTTAATTAACTGATCAATTAGTCTACACAACGGACATGATGATGCAACCGCCGTGGCCAGGACCTGTCCGGCGGCTTTGTGGACTCAGAACAACCCGGCCCTATGACGGGCTTGGCGCTAAGAGGGTGGGCTGTAATCCAGCAGGACCCACAGATGCTGACGGAAAGCCTTGATCGACGCGGCGAGATCAAAATCGTCGATGATAATGGACCGCACCATGACGCCATCAAGGAAGGTGGAGATCATCATGGCCATCGCTTGCGGGTCGACCGCCCGGAAGTCCTCACGCTCAGCTCCCTCGCGAAGACACGATTCGATGATGGCCGCTTCCCCGTCATAGAAGCGCATGATCGCCGCATCGACCGAGGGTTGCGACCCCTCCAGGTTCTTATAGTCGACACTGACCTTCACCATCTTGCGCACGATGTCGGAGACATCGATATGCATGTCCAGCCAGTCGTTGATCACGTCGGCCGGACTGTCGTTTGTCTCATGCAACACACGAAAGCGTTCGAACGCCTGCTCGACCGCGCTTTCGATACAGGCGCGGAACAGATCTTCCTTGTCCTTGAAGTAGTAGTAGATGAGCGCCGAATTGGCGCCGGCTTCGCGGCCGATATCCTTGATCGTGACCGTGGCGAAGTTCCTGGCGGCAAACAGGTCAAGCGCGACCGCAACCAGCGCCTCGGCGCGGCCCTGTCCGGTCGAAGGCGCCTCAATGGGCCGCTCCCCCGTTTCGCGTCGCGTCTTTTGTTTCGCTACTGCCACTCAAGAAACCCCATGGTGTTCCCAACAAGCGAACCGTCATCTGCGGCTCGCGCTTTGGCAAGGCGCCGTGCTCCGTCTATGGCTCGTGCCCGGATCATAGATGGCGAGCACGGTAGAGGACACAAGATCTAAACCGATCGTCGAGCACCAGCCGGCCACGCACCGCATCATAGTTTGGACCTGTCCGGTTCATAGAACAAATCTATGCCGATTGCCCTGGACCTCGCGTTCATCGATACCATAAGGTCGCCAGCGGCTGCCGGGATCGGCACGCGCGTTTCTTTGTCGGGAGCGGATCATGGCGGCACGCAAGCCGGTTAATCCCACACTGAAGAAGCTGAAGGCGCTGGCCAAGCTGCCGCTCGAAAAAGCGTCGGCCCTGCCGCCGGAGATCTATCACGATCCCGAAGTCCATGCGCTTGAGCTCGATCGGATCTTCCGCCGCGACTGGCTGTGCGCCGGTCGCGCTGAGTCGATACCGAAGAAGGGCGACTACTTCACCTATCGCATTGTCGACCAGCCGATCATCGTGATGCGCGGTTCCGATGGCGAGGTGCACGCGTGGTCGAATATCTGCCGCCATCGCATGATGCGCCTGCTTGACGGCGAAGGCAGTTGCCGGCGTATCGTCTGTCCCTACCACGCCTGGACCTATGACATCGACGGTCAGCTTGTCGCGGTCAAACACATGGAAAGGACCGAAGGCTTCGACAAGAAACACATCCGCCTGCACCCCGTCCGATCGGAGGTTTGGAACGGTTGGGTCTATGTCACCTTGAACGACGAGGCCCAGAGCGTTGCCGACCTCCTGGCCCCGCTCGACGAGATCGCGGCGGATTACCGCATGGGCGATTACGTGGAAGTCGTGCGCCAGGACCACGTCTGGAACACGAACTGGAAGCTGCTGACCGAAAATTTCATGGAGGGTTACCACCTGCCGGTGACCCACCGCATGACCGTCGGCGCCTACTTCCCGGCGGAGGAAACCGAGTTCAGCGAAGGTCCGCCGCACGACACCTTCTCCTATCAGTTGTTTCAGAAAACGACCGAAGCGCCGATCGGCACGGCGCACCCCGACAACAAGGTGCTGAAGGGCCGGTGGCGCACCACGTCGATCATGCCGACGGTTTTTCCCAGCCACATGTATGTCCTGGCGCCGGACCACCTCTGGTACCTGTCGCTGCAGCCCGACGGCATCGACAAGGTTTCGATCCGCTACGGCGTCGCGTTCGCGCCCGAGAAACTCGCCGATACCAACGACCGCGAGGCCCTCGTTACCGAGGCCGCCGACTTCCTCTGGGAGGTCAACCTGGAGGACCGCTTCGTTGTCGAAGGCCTCTTCGAAGGTACGGCCGCACCGCTCGCCGAGCCCGGCCCGCTCTCGTGGCTGGAACGCGAGAACCACGAGTTCGCCGGTTACCTGTCACGACGCCTGACGGCGTAAGTCACCGGATCACCTGCTTTCCAGCAGCCACTGCCTGACCGAAGCGACCGCATCGTGGGCAAGCGCGCGTTGCCGGTAGATCAGGAAATAGGCGTCGCCCGGATCGATGCTGAGCGAAAACGGCTGCACCAGGCGACCGCTCGATATCTCCTCGGCAACAAACGGCAGTACGCCGAGGGCGGCGCCGCGGCCCGACAACACCGCCTGGGTCATGACATTGGCGTCTTCGAAGACGATGCCCGGCAGGTCTTCCGGCATCGTCACGCCGACGGCCCGCAGCCACTCCCGCCATCCCGTCTGATTGCGATGATGCAACAGGGGCAGTGTCAGAAGCTGCTCCGGCGAAAGCGGATCATCCAGTTGCCGGGCAAGCTCGGGCGATATCACGGGCGATACCTCGATTCTCAGCAACGGCTCTGAAACGACGCCGGGCCAGCCGCCGGCGCCCCAGGCAACAGCCAGATCGAACTGCGCGATTTGTTGCCAAACCGGCAGCGGCGAATGGTGCAGCCTCAGATCGATGCCGGGATGCCGGCCCCAGAAGTTTGCCAAACGCGGCACCAGCCAGCGTGCCGCGAAGATCGGGCCGGCACCGAGCGTGACACTGTCGCGGCCGGAACTGTCGCGGAGTTTGGCGAAGGCTGTCGCCAGGGTATCCAGCACCGGCGCGACCTCGTCGGCAAAGCGGCGGCCGTCGACCGTCAACTCGACACGGCGGGTGTGCCGGATGAAGAGCGCGCGCCCGGCCAGACGCTCAAGCTGCTTGATCTGATGGCTGATGGCGGTCGGCGTCAGGCCGAGTTCCTGGGCCGCGTCCTTGAAGCTGAGATGGCGCGCCGCCGCCTCGAAGGCGCGGATGGCGGCGAACGGCGGCAAGGGCTGCATGGCAACATCCTATAGATGAGTAACACTCATCTATAGCGCAACATCTACTCGTTTGTAACAGAGTTTCCTGGGCACTAGCCTTTCACAGGATGAATTCTCTTTTCTTGTAGTGTGAAGCCATGGGTGACCAGGCGGCCACAAGGGTAAGACGCAGCCGCCGCGAGCGCGGCGGCCAAACGGCCGACCAGATCGACCAGCCGGCGGTATGGCCCGGTGTTGTCGGCGGCCGCTATCGCCCGCTCTGCGACGATGAAGAGCTGGCCGTCCACGAGGCGGCACTGCACCTCTTGGAAACACTGGGCCTCAGTCAGGCGATCCCATCCATGGTCGACAAGGTCACCGCCCATGGTGGCCAGTTGGCCGACGACGGCCGGCTGCTGTTCCCGCGCGCGCTGGTTCTGGAGTCGATCGAGACGGCCCGGCGCGATGTGGTGCTGTATGGCCAGCGTCCGGGCCTGGAACTCGATCTCTCCGGTTCGCGCGTGCACATGAGTTCGGGCGGTGCCTCGCCCAGCATCGTCGATCTTGAGACCGGCCGGTACCGCGATGCCGCGACCAAGGATCTTTACGATGCCGCGCGCCTGGTCGACGCCATGGAGCATGTCCACCATTTCAGCCGGTCGCTCGTCGCGCGCGACGCGCCCGATACGTTGTCTATGGACGTCAACACCGCCTATGCCTGTCTTGCCGGCACGGCGAAGCCGGTCAGCGTCAGCATCACCGAACCGCATCATGTGAAGGCGATCGCCGATATCTGTTACACGATCGCCGGCGGCGAAAGAGCCTTCCGCGAGCGTCCCTTCCTGACCGTCATGGTATGTCACGTCGTGCCGCCCATGCGCTTCGCCGAAGAAGCCTGTGAGACGCTGGAAGCTGCCGTCCTGGCGGGCTTCCCGGTGCAGTTGATCGCCGCCGGCCAGGCCGGCGCCACCAGCCCCGCGACCATCGCCGGTTCGCTTGTTCAGTCAGTGGCAGAGACCCTGGCAGCGCTTGTCTTCGTGCGCCTGGTCGACCCTGATGTCGCGGCGATCTTCGCGCCCAAACCCCTGGTCGCCGACCTCAGAACCGGCGCCATGAGCGGCGGCGGCGGCGAACAGGCGATTCTGATGGCGACGGCCGCCCAGATGGGCCGCTTCTACGATTTGCCGACCAGTTCGATCGCCGGAATCACCGACGCCAAGATCGCCGACGCCCAGCACGGCTATGAAAAGAACCTCGCCGTCAGCTTGGCGGCGCATGCGGGCTGCAACCTGATCACCCAGGCTTGCGGCATGCAGGCGAGCCTGTTGGGCGCCTCGCTGGAAGCCTATGTCGTCGACAACGACATGCTGGGCGCGATCCTGAGATCCGTGCGCGGCGTCGAGGCGACACCGGAGACCATCGCCTGCGATGTCATCGCTGAGGTCTGCCGTGGCGAAGGCCACTATCTCGGCCACGCCCAAACGCTCGCGCGCATGAAGGCCGATTACGTCTACCCGGAGATCGGCGACCGGCGAACGCCCGCCGACTGGGAAGCCGATGGCGCCAACGACATGCGCACGCGCGCCAGGGAACAGGCCCGGGACATCCTCTCCCGGCACTATCCCGATCATCTGGACGACGAAACTGACCGTGCGCTGCGCGAACGGTATGATCTCCTGCTGTCACGGGCCGACATCGGACGACCAGCGTGAGCACGCCCTTCCCCCACCTGTTTTCTGAGATTGAGATCGGCTGTTGCGTCGTGCCCAACCGCATCGTCTCGACCGGCCACCACACCTACCTCTCCGACGAGGTGCCGGACGAACGGCTGATCGCCTATCACGAGGCGCGTGCCAAGGGCGGCGCCGGCCTGATCGTGACCGAGATCGTCGCGGTCCACGAGACCGCCGGCTTCTCGCCTGATCTCTTGAAGGCCGCCAGCCCGGACGTCGTTCCCGCCTATGCCAGACTGGCCGAAGCCTGTCACAGACACGGCACGCGCCTGTTCGCCCAGTTGTTTCACCCGGGCCGCGAGATCCTCTCCGCGCACGCCGGCATGATGCCGATTGCCTATGCGCCGTCGGCGGTGCCCAACGAACGCTTCCACATCATGCCGAAGCCGATGTCGGACGCGCTCATCACCGATGTCATCAAGGGCTATGGGCAGGCGGCCGGTTATCTCGCCGAGGCCGGGTTCGACGGTTTCGAAATCGTCGCCAGCCAGGGCTACCTGCCCTCCCAGTTCCTCAACCCGCGCATCAATCTGCGTGACGACGCCTGGGGCGGCGATGCCGACCGGCGCCTGCGGTTCCTGAAAGAGATCATCGCCGCCATCCGCCAGGCGACCGACGGCCATGTTGTCGGCATGCGCATTTCCGGCGCCGAACTGGACGCCGAAGGCCTGACCGACACGGAAGTCCTCGACGTCGTCCGGGCGATCGACCGCGAGCTCGACTATGTCAGCGTTGTCGCCGGGACATCCGCCAGTCTCGGCGGGTCGGTACACGTCGTGCCCGCCATGGGTTTCGACCATGCCTATGTCGCGCCGTTCGCCGCGGCCATCAAGGCGGCGACGTCGATCCCCGTCATCGTCACCGGCCGCATCAACCAGCCGCAGGTCGCCGAGCAGGTCATCGCGGAGGGACAGGCCGATCTCTGCGGCATGACGCGCGCCATGATCTGCGATGCCGACATGGCAACCAAGGCCAAGAGCGGCCGGCTGGACGACATCCGCGCCTGCATCGCCTGCAACCAGGCCTGCATCGGGCGCGCCCACAAGGGTCTCAGCATCTCCTGCATCCAGCACCCGGAATCCGGCCGCGAGCTTGCGTATGGTGCGCTACCGGCGGCACCCAGGTCAAAGACCGTTCTGGTTGCGGGTGGCGGCCCGGCCGGCATGAAAGCCGCTGCGACCGCCGCTGCGCGGGGGCACGACGTCACGCTTTACGAGAGCCAACCACAGCTTGGCGGCCAGGCACGGCTGGCGCAGATCCTGCCGGGCCGCGACGAGTTCGGTGGCATCGTCACCAACCTGGAACGCGAGATGACCCTGGCCGGCGTGAATGTCGTCAAAGGCACGGGGGTCACAGCCGACCTCGTCCGCGACCTGAAGCCCGACAGCATTATCGTCGCGACCGGCGCCACACCCTACCTGCCCCAACTCGACGGCATCGACGACAGCGCCCATGTGGTGACCGCCTGGGACGTGCTGCAGGACCGGGCCAATGTCGGGGCTTCCGTCGCGATAGCCGATTGGCGTGCGGATTGGATCGGCCTGGGTCTCGCCGAACGGCTGGCGAAGGCCGGGTCCGCCGTCACATTGTGCGTCAACGCGGCCATGGCGGGCGAGACCCTGCAGATCTACATGCGCAACCATTATGTCGGGCGCCTGCACCACCTGGGCGTCACGATCCGCACCCATGCCCGCCTGTTCGGCGCCGATGACGGCGTGGCCTACTTCCAGGACACGCTGACCGAAGAGCCGATCATTCTGGACGGTATCGACACGGTGGTCCTGGCGCTCGGCCATCAGGCTGAAGCGACGTTAGAACAGGACCTCGCGGGGCTCGACGTCGACGTTCTGGCGATCGGCGACTGCGTCGTGCCGCGCACGGCGGAAGAAGCGGTCTTTGAAGGTATGCAAGCGGGGAGAGCGGTGTGAACGACAGGCCGACCATCAAGGGCGGCGAGGCCGTCTACCGGGTCTTGCGCGACCAGGGCGTCACGACCGTGTTCGGCCTGCTCGGCGGCTCCATGCTGGAACTCTATGACGCCCTTCATGGCGGCAACGAGATTACCTATATCGGCGCGCGCGACGAACGCGCCGCCGGTCACATGGCCGACGCCTACGCCCGTATCTCCGGCGGGCCCGGCGTCGTCCTGGGCGCACAGGCCGGGCCGGGTGTCGTCAACCTGACGACGGCGGTCGCCGAGGCGCATCTCGCCTATTCGCCGCTGGTCGTCATCGCCGGCGCCATCCAACGCGCCGACCTCGGCAAGGATACGTTCCAGGAAGTCGATCAGGTCGGCCTCTTCGCGCCGATCTCCAAGCGGTCCATCATGGTCAACGAACCGGAGCGTCTCGCGCCCATGCTGCGCGATGCCATGCGTCTCGCTATGAGCGGCCGGCGCGGCCCCGTCGTCTTGCATGTGCCGCGCGACCTCTTCGCCGCGGATGTGGCGGAGCCGGAGCCCGGTCCGGTCACGATCGCCAAGGCCGGCCCGCCCGCGCCCGATGAGGTCGCGGCCATGGTAGCGCTATTGGCAAACGCCAAGGCGCCGGTCATCGTCGCCGGCGGCGGTCTCAAATGGGCCGGCGGCGCGGACGCGCTACGCCAGCTCGCGGAAAAGCTCGACATCCCCGTCGTCGCCTCGACCGGCCACGCCGATATCATGCCGCACGGCCACCCGCTCTTCGCCGGCCAAGGCGGCCCGCGCGGCAACGCGGTCGCCAGCCGGCTGACCCGCGAGGCCGACGTGATCCTGGTGCTCGGCGCCAGGCTCGCCTTCAACTCGACCTTCCTGAGCCACGACTACATCTCGGCCAGCGCGGCCATCGCTCAGGTCGATATCGAAGGCAGCGCCATCGGGCGCTACTTCCCCGTCTCGCTCGGCATCCAGGCGGACGCAAAGGAAACGGCAATCGCGCTCAACCAGGCGGTCGTGCGGGAAGGTCTAACCGGCGCCGGCTGGACCGACTGGCTGGCCGGTTTCCAGGAGGAACGCGCCGCCCTCAATGCCGAACGCGAGGCCGAGGCACGCCTCGACAGCGTGCCGCTGCATCCCCATCGCGCACTGGCGGAAATCCGCGACGCCTTGCCGGAAGATGCCATCGTCACCCTGGACACCGGCAATGCGTGTTTGAACGCCGCCGACCGGTTGGCCCACCACCAAACGCCCGGCCTGGTGACGCCGCTCGACTTCGGCCTGGTGGGCTTCGGTTATGCCGCGGCCCTGGGCGCCAAGGCGGCCGCGCCGGAACGCCCGGTCGTCGCCGTCATGGGCGATGGCGGATTCGGCTTCACCATGGCCGAGATCACGTCGGCGGTGCATCACAATCTCGGCGTCGTCGCGGTCGTCCTGGATAACGGCGCTTGGGGCGCCGAAAAGGCCTATCAAAGCGAGTTCTTCGGCGGACGCCTGCTGGGCGCCGATATCGCGAGCCCACCCTATGACGAGGTCGCGCGCCTGTGCGGCGCCAACGGCTGGAGCGCCGAGACGCCCGGCGAGTTGGGCGCGGCCCTGGAAGCCGCGCTTGCCGACGGCGGACCGGCCGTCATTCACGCCAAGATCGACCCAGAGGTACTGCAGACCCTGCGCAAGGACCTGTTTGCCACCCAAAAATAGGGCCCGAGCGGGCCGCGCCGCGTTCTGATGTGCCTGGTGATACACCGGGTGGGTTGCTGCGTAGAAAAGAGCAACGTCGCTCCCACCGGTCCACAATCCGCATCATGGCCGAACGTCGACTCGTTCTCATCCTCGGCGACCAGCTTTCGCCCTCGCTTTCGTCGCTGAAGGTGGCGGACAAGGCGCGCGACCGGATCTTGATGGTCGAGGTCATGGAGGAAGCGACCTATGTGCGCCACCACAAGAAGAAGATCGCCTTCCTGTTTTCCGCCATGCGTCACTTCGCCGACCGCCTCCGCGACGACGGCTGGCAGGTCGACTATGTGCGCCTGGACGACGGCGGAAACACCGGCTCCTTCACCGGCGAGGTCGAACGCGCCATAAGGCGTCATCAGCCGGCATCGCTCCTGGTCTGCGAGCCCGGCGAGTGGCGTGTGCGCGCCATGATGGAGACCTGGGCCGAACGTTTCCACCTGCCGGTGATCATCCTGGACGATGACCGGTTCATCTGCTCGCGCGCCGACTTCGCGCGCTGGGCCGAAGGACGCAAGCAGCTGCGTATGGAACACTTCTACAGGGAGATGCGTCAGCGCACCGGTCTCTTGATGGACGGCGGCAAACCGGCCGGCGGCAAATGGAACTTCGATGCCGACAACAGGAAACCGGCAAAGCCCGACCTCCTGATGCCAGAGCCCCTGCGTTTCGATCCCGACGAGACCACACAGGACGTGCTCGCCCTGGTCGCGGACCGGTTCGATGATCACTTCGGCGACCTCCATCCCTTCTGGTTCGCCGTCACGTCAGCACAAGCCGAAGCGGCGCTCGATCATTTCATCGAGACGATCCTGCCGTCGTTCGGCGACTATCAGGACGCCATGCTGAGAGACCATCGTTTCCTCTATCACAGCGTCCTCAGCCACACGATCAACGCCGGACTGCTCGACCCGCTCGATGTCTGCCGCCGGGTCGAGGCCGCCTACAACGACGGTCAGGCGCCGATCAACGCCGCGGAAGGGTTCATCCGCCAGATCATCGGCTGGCGCGAATACGTGCGCGGTATCTATTGGCGCTTCATGCCCGGCTATCTCGACAACAACGTCTTCGGTGCGTCGCGCCCGCTTCCCGACTTCTATTGGACCGGCGAAACGGACATGGCGTGCCTCGCGGCCGCGATCACCCAGACCAAGGAAGAGGCCTACGCCCATCATATCCAGCGCCTGATGGTGACCGGCAACTTCGCCATGCTGGCGGGCGTCGACCCGCGCGCGGTTCACGAATGGTATCTGATGGTCTATGCGGATGCCTATGAATGGGTCGAACTGCCGAACACGCTTGGCATGAGCCAGTTCGCCGATGGCGGGTTGCTCGCCTCGAAGCCCTATGCGGCGAGCGGCAACTACATCAACAAGATGTCCGACTACTGCGGCACCTGCCGCTACGACGTCAAACAGAAGACAGGCGGCGGCGCCTGTCCCTTCAACGCGCTCTATTGGGACTTTCTCGATCGCAACGCCGATGTCTTGCGCGGCAACCCCCGCCTGACCAACGTCTACGCCACATGGGACCGCATGGATGGGGAGCGACAGGCGGCGTACCGCGAGAGTGCGACCTCGTTTCTGGCAACGCTCTCATGACGTCGCAGAGACTCACTGAGGACCTGCCATGAAGACGATCGTGTGGTTCCGTCAGGACCTCCGTCTCTCCGACAACCCCGCCCTCGCCCACGCCGCCGAGCGCGGCACCGTCATCCCCGTCTACATTCTCGACGTTGGCGGACGGCCGCTGGGTGGCGCGAGCCGATGGTGGCTGCACAAGAGCCTCGCGGCCCTTAAAAGCGATCTGCCGCAACTCACCTTGTTGCGTGGCGACCCGCTCGAACTCCTGAACAGGCTCAGCGATCAGACAAACGCCGACGCGGTGTGCTGGAACCGGTGTTACGAACCCCACGCCATCGCGCGCGACAAGGCGATCAAGGCGGCGCTCCGTGAGCGCGGTTTGGACGTGCAAAGCTTCAACGGCTCCCTGCTGGCCGAACCGTGGCAGGTGAAGACGGGCCAAGGCGGTCCCTTCAAGGTCTATTCACCGTTCTGGCGGGCAGCGAAAGCGCGGGCGATCGCCGCACCGCTCGCCGTCCCAAAGCTCGATGTCGAAGCGGCAGCCGGTATCGGCGATGACCTCGATGACTGGAACTTCGTGCCGTCGTCATCGAACTGGGCCGAGGGTTGGGAAGATATCTGGCGACCCGGGGAATCCGGCGCACAGGCACGACTCGAGCGTTTCCTGGACAACGGCCTTGCGGGCTATGGCACCCTGCGCGATCGTCCGGACAAGGCGAACGTGTCGCGGCTCTCGCCGCACCTCCACTGGGGCGAGATCTCGCCTCGCCAGATCTGGTCGCGCGCGCAGTTCCTGGCCGATCGCGAACCCACGTATCGCAAGGACATCGACAAGTTCCTGAGCGAGATCGGTTGGCGGGAGTTCTCCTATCACCTGCTCTATCACTTCCCGTCTCTGCCCGAAGAGAACTGGCGTCCGGCCTTCGACGCCTATCCCTGGCGTGACGACAGCGACGATTTGGAGGCCTGGCAAAAAGGCCAGACCGGTTATCCGATGGTCGACGCCGGCATGCGCGAGCTCTGGCAGACCGGCTACATGCACAACCGGGTGCGCATGGTCACCGCCAGCTTTCTGGTGAAGCACCTACGGCTTCACTGGTCCCACGGCGAGGCGTGGTTTTGGGATACATTGCTTGATGCCGACCAGGCCAACAACGCGGCAAGCTGGCAGTGGGTCGCCGGCTGCGGCGCCGACGCCGCGCCCTATTTCCGCATCTTCAATCCGATGACCCAGGGCGAGAAGTTCGACCCGGACGGCGCTTATGTCAGGCGCTGGTGCCCGGAGCTTTCCGGCCTCGACAACAAGGTGATCCATGCGCCTTTCAAGGCGACGGAAGAAGTGCTGCGCGCCGCCGGTGTCGTGCTGGGCAGCACTTATCCGCGGCCCATCGTCGATCACGCGGCGGCACGGGCAGCGGCGCTGGCGGGCTACGAAGCGGTAAAGGCTGCGAACACATAAAACGACGGCACCGTTTAACGCCTCGCCGCCTGGCTCTAGACTGCTCCCGTGGATCACGTCCCTGACATACCGGCCGGGGCAGCCGCCCTGGACGTCGGCCCCGCATCCCTGCACCGCAATCTGGCGGCGGTGGCACGTGCCGTCTGCACGCCCCGGTTCTATCAGGAACTGGCGCGGCTTCTGGCTGAACTCCTGGGCAGCGAACGGCTGATCGTCATCCGCTACAACCGCTACGGCGCGCCGGAGTTCATCATCAACACGGCGATGACCGAGGAGGCGATCGAGTTCTATCAGGCCGATCTCTACCGCGTCGATCCGCTCTATCAGTACAGCAGGACGCAGGAGACCGGCGCCGTCGTCGCCCTGAGCGCGCTGCGCCGCGATGACGGCGACAATCCCTATTACGATACGATTCGCCGGACCGCGCTGATCTATGACGAACTGGCCGTCCTGTTGCCCGCACCCGGTCAGGTCTTCATCGGCGTGTGCTGCGACCAGTCGACACGCCAGTTCCAGGATCACGAGATCGACGCCATCCGGCGCCTCTATCCCCTGCTCGATGCGCTTCACGCGGCCCATCTCGATCAGGTCCTGCGCCTGACCGTCGGCGGCGGCAATCAGCCGCTTTGGGAGCTGCCCGGCGTCATGATGCTGTTGGACCGCAACAAGCGGCTGCTCTACCAGAGCGACGGCTGGCAGTCGATGGAGGAAACCCACCCGGAGCTCGTCCAAATCGCCGCCATGCTGCGCGGAGCGTCGGGCATGATCCCGCTCGACCGGGACCGGAGCCTGCACTGGCAGCAATTGGACCAGGCCTTCGGTGTCGCGCCGGGCGGCTGGATCTGCGCCGTCGAGGAGCGGGCGCCCGATGCCCTGGACGCGGACTGGAACAGCGTGGTCGCCCAATTCAGCGACCGCCACGGGCTGACCCCCAGGGAGGCCGAGATTACAGCCTTTGTCATGCTGGGTTTTCCCAACGACCTGATCGCCAAGAAACTCGGCATCAGCCACGGTAGCGTGAAGAACCACCGTTATCGGCTCTATCAGAAGCTCGACATCACGACGGAGCGCGAGCTGTTCTCTCTCATCCTTCACGGCCTTCTGGCCCACGACGCCTCGCCGCGCGACGCTCTGCTGGCGGGCTGACCGGGCAAAGGGTGACTGGGGACACCATTGCCGGGTCCCGGGACGCCTCCTAGGCTGGATCTCGACATGCGGTCTGGGGACCGCCGACCACTGCCGACGTGCGGGTCAGCGGCCTTTAAAGCAAGCATCCCCGGATCGGCTGAGAGAGAGCAGACCCCGTGGCCTCGACGTCCCGGGGCGCCAACCACGGAAGGGGCATGCCATGACCACGTCGTCTTATCCTCGCTCGAGCAAACTCCAGGCGCAGTCGGATATCCGGCCGTTTCCCCTTGAGGAGTACGAGGCGCGCTGGGACAGGGCGCATGCCGAAATGGCCCGGCTCGGCTATGACTGCGCCGTCGTTTTCGGCAAGACCTCCGGCGTCTACGAGCGCGCCGGCGACATGCTTTACCTCACCAACTTCTTTTCGACCCATTCAGGCCAGGAGCCCGACACCAATCTGTGGAACGCGCGATCGTTCAGCGCCGTCATCCTGCAGCCCGGCGAGGTCCCCGAGCTGATCACCGACGAGACCGAACCGCGTTACGACCAGATCGCGACCGACCGGTTCAGCGGCCTCTATGACCCCGTCGCCGGCCTGGCCGATCGCTTGCGCGAACGCAACATCGAGGGCCGCGTCGCGATCGTCGGCACCGACTTCTTCCCGATGAAGTACTGGCTGCAGCTGGAAGCCAAGACGCCGCAGATCGAGTGGGTCCATGAAGACGACCTGATCCGCAACGTGCGCCTGATCAAGAGCCCGCTGGAGATCGCGCTTTACCGGGAAGCCGGTGAGATCGTCACCAAGGCTCACGTTGCGCTGATGGAAGCGCTGATCCAGGGCAAGTCGGAAGGCGAAGCCGCCGGCGCCGGCGGCAAGATCCTCCTGGAACACGCCTGCAACTGGCACCGGATCGCCATCTCCCACGGCGATGTCAGCCAGTATCTGGAGAGCGACCCGATCCAGGGTTTCAGCACCAGGACGCCGGCAAAGGGCGACATCGTGCACGGCTTCATCTACGGCCCGATCTACAAGGGCTACTGGCTCGACCCCGGCCGTACGGCCGTGTGCGGCGGCAAGCCGACACCGGCGCAGAAGCACCTGATCGAGACCCTGGTCGACGTCATGGAACAGCTCATGGCCGCGATCAAACCGGGCGTGAAGGTCAAGGATGTCGCGCTTCTGGGCGACAAGCTCTCGGAGGAGTCCGGCTACCAGTCGGAGATCCTGAAGACCGCTTGGCCCTATTACGGGCACAGCGTCGGCTGCATGTGGGAAGCGCCCTATATCGAGTCGCGCATCTGCAGCGACGACGAACTGTTCGAAGAGAACATGGTCCACTCCGTCGAGGCGTTCTACGAGTCCGACGAGGCGGGCACCGCGACCTTCGAGACCAATTTCATCGTCACCGCCGACGGTGTCGACGAGATCACAACGACCCCGCACCTCTTCTGGTAGAGGTCACGATGTCTGGCCGTGCGGCGCCATAAACGCCGCACGGCCTTCCTTTTTGGTCATGACGACGCCATGAGCGCTGGCGCACATCTCTGACGATGCGGCGGGCCCGGACATGTGCTAAGCGGGCGCCGCGGCGGACTTTGGAAGGACATGGCTGTCGCCGCGATCGTTCAGGCCCTAAACCAACGGGTACCAGATGACGTCACGAACCGGATTCTACATCGGCGGCGAATGGGTGAAGCCGATCGGCAATCGCACCCAGCCTCTGATCAACCCCGCGACCGAAGAGGCCTGCGGCGAGCTGGTCCTGGGCGATCAAGCCGATGTCGACCGCGCCGTACAGGCCGCCCGCGACGCCTTTCCGACCTACGCGGAGACGCCGTTGACCGAGCGCATCGCGCTGCTGCAGCGTATCGTCGATCTCTACAAGGGCCGGTTCGACGATATCGGCGAGAGCATTTCGCGCCAGATGGGCGCGCCCAGAGCCTTCGCCACGCGGTTTCAGGCAGGCGCCGGCCTGAGCCACTTCAAGCAGGTGCTCGCGATCCTCGAGACCCATGCTTTTGAACAGGCGCTCGGCAAGACCAGGGTGATACACGAACCGATCGGCGTCTGCGGCATGATCGTGCCGTGGAACTGGCCGATGAACCAGATCACCTGCAAGGTGGGCCCGGCGCTCGCCGCCGGCTGCACGATGGTCCTGAAGGCCTCGGAACTGGCGCCCGACCCGGCGATCATTCTTGCCGAAATCCTGGACGAGGCGGGCGTGCCACCCGGCGTCTTCAACCTTATCCAGGGCGAAGGTCCGGTCGTCGGCGCGGCACTCGCGGCGCATCCGGATGTCGACATGATCTCGTTCACCGGATCCACGAATGCCGGCATCGCCGTCGCGCAAGCTGCCGCGCCGACGGTGAAACGCGTTGGTCAGGAACTTGGCGGCAAGTCGGCGAACATTCTCTTGGACGGCATCGATTTCGAGGATGCGGTCACGCGCGGCGTGCAGCTGTGCTTCCGCAACGCCGGCCAGTCGTGCAATTCGCCGACGCGTATGCTGGTGCCGGCGTCGCGTCTGGCGGAGGTCGAGGCCATTGCCGGGCGCGCGGCTGAAGAGATCCGCGTCGGCCACCCCGACGAACCGGACACCGTCCTCGGTCCCGTCGTTTCGGCCAAGCAATGGCAGAGCATCCAACGGCACATCAAGCTTGGTGTTGAAGAAGGCGCGACGCTCGTGCGTGGCGGCCCCGGACGGCCGGACCAGTTTGCCCGCGGCTACTACGTTAAGCCGACCGTGTTTTCGAACGTGAAACCCGACATGACCATCGCGCGCGAAGAGATCTTCGGTCCCGTACTCAGCATCCTGCCCTATGCCGATGACGACGAGGCTATCGCGATCGCCAACGATACGCCATTCGGCTTGGCCGCCTATGTCGAAGCACCGGATTTGGATCGTGCTCGTTCGGTCGCGCGTAAGCTGCGTGTCGGCATGGTGCACCTGAACGGCGCGCCTGCGGACCCGGCGGCCCCCTTCGGTGGCTATCGGCACTCGGGCAACGGCCGCGAATGGGGCGAACACGGGCTCGCCGAGTTCACCGAGACCAAGGCCGTCATGGGTTACGGCGAAGCCTGATACGTGCGACGGAGGGCGGGTCTTCTTGAGGTCCGGGCTTTCGCGGTCCATCATGCTTCTTGCGAGCAACGACGTCATGAACCGAGGAGGCCGCCATGACCACCAAACCCGCACGACTGATTTCCGAAGGCCACGCCGGCGGCATGGTGGCCTCCCATCTGGTCAGCGCGGAAGCGTTCACGACCAGCGATCAGACGGAAATGATCTCACACGCTTATACGTCCGACGACGAGAGCATTCTGACCGGCGTCTGGGAATGCGCGCCGTGCAAGGAAGAGATCGACGCCTACCCGGTCAACGAGATGATGACCGTGCTGGACGGCTCCGTCACGGTGACTGATGCCGACGGCAACGCCGAGACCTACGTTTCCGGCGACACCTTCTTTATCCCCAAGGGCACGCCATGCACCTGGGAGATCACGAAGACGTTGCGCAAGTTCTACATGATCGCGGCCTGACCTCACGACAGCGCGGCATGATGGCGGCCAAACCCTTCGTTGCGGGCGAACGGCTCTTCACCTTCGCCATCGTCGCCGATACCCACGTCACCGAGGTCGAGGCCGACGCGATCGGCGGTTATGACGTCGATACGGTGAAACTCGGCGCGGACCGGTCGCGCTACGTGGTTCACCAGATCAACCAGCTCGCGCCGGACTTTGTCGTTCACCTCGGCGACATCACCCATCCGGAGCCCGGCACGCCGGCTTATGACGACTCGGCCGCGCGTTTCCATCAGGTCTATGCGGACCTGCAATGTCCACTCCATCTGGTGGCCGGCAACCACGACATCGGCGAGAAGGCCTTTCCGGGTGAACCGCTAGCGCCGCAGCAGGCGCAACGGACGGTCAACGATGAGATGATTGCCGAGTACGAAAGGCAGTTTCAGGACCACTTCTATTCGTTCGAGCAGAACGACTGCCTTTTTGTCGTGATCAACGGCATGATCGTGAACTCAGGTCTCCCGTGCGAGGACTGGCAACGAGAGTGGCTGGAAGCCCTTCTGGAAGCCAACCGGGGCCGGCGCGTCTTCATGTTCTCGCACTATCCGCCCTATCTGTCCCACGCGAACGAATCCGGGCACTACGACGCCACCGACGAACCGGGGCGATCATGGCTGCTCGGCCTTCTTGAACGCCACGGCGTCGAAGCGTTCTATGCCGGCCATGTCCACAACTTCTTCTTCAACCGTCACGGCGCGACGAACTGTTACGTGCTGCCGTCGATCTGCTTCCTGCGGCACGACTATCACGAGCTGTTCCGTGTCGCGCCCGGCATGAAACAGGGTCGCCATGACGGCGCCAAGCTGGGCTACGGCATCGTCGAGGTCTACCAGACCGGCCATCTCAACCATATCGTTAGGACCCACGGCCAAACGCTGGAAGCCGGCGGTACCCTGCCCCCATCGTCGGCCAAGGCATCGCCTGTCCACGGCCTGAAGCCGGAAACTCGGGCCGTTGGGCTCTACCTGCGCCAGCCGTGGTGCGACAGCGCCGATATCCCGACGCCCTGGGGGATCGATGCCTTCAGCCGCAAGCGGGTCCGCAATGATTATCCGCTGATGGCGCTATGGGAGATGGGCGTGCGCGACCTGCGCGTGCCGCTGGATGACCTGGCCGATCCCGAAACCGGCGCGCGCATGGCCGAACTCGCCGCGCTGGGCCACCGCTTCACGGCCTATTCCTATGGCCCGCCCAAGGGCGCGGCACACGATGCGCTGAAGCAACGCGGCGCCTGTCTGGCGGCATGGGAAGTGATCGCGCCGATCACCAGCGTGAGCGACCTGATCCCCGACATCGACGCGTTGAAGGGCGGGACACCGGTCTACTTCAACGCCTACCGTGTCGATGTCGAGGCGTTCAGCAGCAGCCATGGCTTGGCCGCGGACGAGCGTGGCGCTGTCGAGGCCCTGCTCGCCCTGCCCGGCGCGCGCGATGCCATTGACGGCATCGTGTTCGGCATCGGCTGGCAGGTGGCGCCGGCGCCGGCGATCGAAAACGCGCGTAACTGCGTCACAGGCCTGGGGATCGCGGCCGCCGTGCACGTCCAGTTTGCCCATCGCAGACCCGTGAGCCAGGACGAGACCGAGCGTCACGATGCCAACCGGATCGCCGAAGCGGTAACCGCCGCCCTGGCGCATAACGATCTCACGGTGTTTCTCGACAACTTCACCGGCATTGACCGCGGCTATTACTTCAGCGGCGGCCTGGTCGACCGTCTCTATAACCCGCTTGCCGGGGCCAACATCGTGCGTCATCTCCATGCCGTCGTCGCCGACGGCTGCGAAATCGTCACAGTGAGAGACAATCCCCAGGTGCGTATTGTGGAGCTAACTGGCGGAGCGGGCGCTATCGCCTTGGTCCTGCCGAACGCCGACGTCGACCGATCCGAACTCGGATCGCTTCCTGATGTCGAAGGCAGCCTCTGGGTCGACCTCACGAACGGGAAGCCGGTGACCGACCGGATCAGCGGTCCGGTGTTGGTGTCGACCGGCGGCGTTGGCGCATAACGTCACTATCCGATCCGCTCGCCGATACGCCCTGCCGCTTGGCGTTCTATGCCTTAGATGGCATCGCCGGCTGATTGCGGCTTGAGCGCCCCTTTGGATTGACGCTGCAGTGTCCGAACGCCGCCCATTAGACGTGGCATAACCTCGTCGCGCGGACCGACGGTCTCCATGCGCCCGCCGCGCAGGACAAGAACGAAATCGACGGCGGTCAGGACGGCCGGGCGGTGGGAGATGATGACGACGCTGCGCTCCTGATCCTTCAGGCGCTTTAGCGTGGCGTGCAGGGCGACCTCACCGTCGCTGTCGAGGCTCGCGTTCGGCTCGTCCAGGACGATGAAGCAGGGATCGCCATAGAGCGCGCGTGCCAGCGCGATGCGCTGGCGCTGGCCGCCGGAGAGGACACAGCCGCCCTCGCCGATCTGCGTGTCATAGGCGTCCGGCAGTTGCAGGATCATGTCGTGGGCGTCGCACTGTTTCGCCGCCGCGATCACCATCTGCGGATCCGGTTCGTTCAACCGCGCGATGTTCTCCGCGACCGTGCCGGCGAACAGCTCGACATCCTGAGGCAGATAGCCGATGTGTTTGCCGAGCTCCTCGGCCGACCATTGGGCGAGTTCGGCGCCATCGATGCGCACATCACCCGACGCCGTCGGCCAGACACCCACCAGCGAACGTGCCAGTGTCGATTTGCCGGCCGCGCTGGGTCCGACGACACCGAGCATCTGGCCGGGCTTCAGATCGAAGCTGATGCCCTGCAGGATGGGTTCGTTGCCCTTGGGCGGCATGGCCATCAGATTCGTCACGTTGACCTGCCCCACCGGCGCT
>JANQGO010000131.1 GCA_028277285.1 Alphaproteobacteria bacterium
GTAGGCGATCGACAACCCGAAGCGGGACCCGTCACCCAGATGCCCGGGTATGTCCCACTTACCGTCACGCACGACGATGTAGACCCGGTGAATGCCGGCGCGGCGCATGTTTTCGAGCAGAAACTCAACGACCGCGCGCGGCTCCTGAACGTCGGGATCGACCGACGCGTCGACGGGGTAGAGCTCCTTGCTGAAGGGCAGTCCGGCGAGTCTGGTGCCCTGGCCGGCCGCCGGAATCAGACCGACAACGGTTCGCGACGTCGTCACGACACGGCCTCCAGGTCCTCTGTCGCTAACCGACGCTGGTTTCGGTGATGCGGCAACGGTCCTCCTTGTCCTAGGGCATCAGGCGCTTCGCATCGCCCCTAATCGTTCGTCCATGATCGCCTCGGCACCGTCGACGATACGGTTCACAAGCTCGGCCACGCTCGGCACGTCGTCGATTAACCCGACGACCTGACCGGCCGACCAGATGCCGGCTTCCATGTCGCCCTCGTCCATCAGCTTGCGGCCTTCGTAACCGGCGACAAAGGGCGCCAGATCCTCAATCGTTGCGCCGCCGGGCCTGGCTTCCATCTCGGCGACCGTGGTCGCGACACCGTTCTTGAAGATGCGCGCGGTGTTGCGAAGCGGCCGGAAGATAAGCTGCGTATCGCGTTCGCTCGCTGCGACCGCCGCCTGTTTGACGTTGTCGTGAACCCGTGCCTCCTGTGTCACCATGAAGCGCGTGCCCATGTTGATGCCGTCAGCGCCTAAGGCGAGTGCTGCCACAAGGCCGCGCGCATCGCCGAAGCCGCCCGACGCGATCATCGGGATCGTGACCTTGTCAGCGGCGGCCGGGATCAGGATCAGGCCCGGGATGTCGTCCTCGCCCGGGTGGCCGGCGCATTCAAACCCGTCGATCGAGACGGCGTCGCAGCCGATCCGCTCGGCCTTCAGTGCGTGGCGCACCGACGTGCACTTATGGATCACCTTGGCGCCGGCGGCCCTCAACTTGGGCAGGAACGGCTCGGGGTTGTTGCCGGCGGTCTCGATCAGCGTGATGCCGGCCTCAAGCGCGGCATCCAGATAGTCTTCGTAAGGCACCGGCTTCAGGGTCGGCAGGATCGTCAGGTTGACGCCGAACGGCTTGTCGGTCATGTCGCGGCAGCGCGCGATCTCCTTGGTCAGGTCCTCCGGCGTCGGCTGGGTCAGCGCGGTCATGAAACCCAAGGCGCCGGCATTGGCGACAGCGCTGACCAGCTCCGCACGCCCGACATGCTGCATGCCGCCGCAGACCAGCGGGTGGTCGACGCCGACCAGTTTGGTGAAACGCGTGGACAGCACGGCAGCCCCCTCCCGATACCTAAGATCAGACCGCCTTGGCGGCGGTCACGTCGTCATCATACGCACGATCGAACTGCAGCTCGGCCAGCCGGGCGTAAATGCCGCCCGCCGCGACAAGCTCGCCGTGACGACCGCTCTCGACAATCCGGCCGCGGTCCATCACCAGGATGCGGTCGGCCTTCAGAACAGTCGCCAGGCGGTGGGCGATGACAAGGGTCGTGCGGCCCGCCATCAACCCGTCCAGAGCCTGCTGCACGGCCTGTTCGCTCTCCGCGTCAAGGGCGCTGGTCGCTTCGTCGAGCAGCAGGATCGGCGCGTCCTTCAAAATCGCCCGCGCGATGGCGATGCGCTGGCGCTGGCCGCCCGACAGGCGCACGCCGCGCTCGCCCAGAAAGCTGTCGAAACCGTCGGGCAGGTCCTCGATGAAGTCCAGCGCATGCGCCGCCCGGGCGGCGGCGGCAATCTCGTCTGGGCTGGCGTCGGGGCGGCCATAGCGGATGTTGTCGCGCACGGACGCGCCGAAGATGACGGGCTCCTGGGGCACCAGCGCCATACGTTCGCGCAACGCGGACGGCATGACGTCGCGCACATCCAGGCCGTCGACCATGACCGTCCCGTCGGCGGGGTCATAGAACCGCAACAGCAGTTGGAAGACGGTCGTCTTGCCCGCGCCGGACGGCCCGACCAGGGCGACGGTCTCACCCGAAGCGACAGTGAAGTCGATGCCGTCCAACGAGGCTTGTTCGAGACGCGAGGGATAGAAGAACGTGACACCCTTCATCGCAACCAGGCCGGGCGACGGGTCCGGCAGCGACAGGGGAACGGCGGGCGGTTCGATGTCGCTGCCCGCGTTGAGCAGTTCCAACAGCCGCTCGGCGGCACCGGCCGCGCGCTGCAGGTCGCCATAAACCTCGCTGATCGCGCCAACCGAACCGGCGACAACGACGGCATAGAACACGAAGGCCGACAACTCGCCGGCGCTGATCCGCCCGGCCAAGACGTCGTGACCGCCCATCCACAAGACGGTGCCGATCCCGCCGAAGACGAACAGGATAACGGTCGCCGTCAGAAGCGCGCGGGCCCGGATGCGCCGGACCGCCGTCACGAACGCGTCTTCGACCGCTTCGGCAAAGCGCTGCCGTTCGAGCGGTTCGCGCGCGAACGACTGGACCGTGGGGATGGCGTTCAGGGTCTCGTCGATCCGCGCCCCGACATCGGCGATCCGGTCCTGGCTGGCGCGCGACAGCCGCCTCACCTTGCGGCCGAAGAAAATGATCGGCAGCAGGACCAGCGGCACCATCAAAAAGACAATGCCGGTCAGCTTCGGGCTGGTCACCGCCAGCATCACCGTGCCGCCGACGAACAGCAGCAGATTTCTAAGCGCCATCGACAGGCTGGTGCCCATCACCTGCTGCAGAAGCGTCGTGTCGGTGGTCAGCCGGGACAGCACCTCGCCGGTGCGGGTGGTTTCGAAGAAGGTCGGCGAAAGCGCGATGACGCGGTTATAGACGTCGCGGCGCAGGTCCGCGACGGTCCGCTCGCCGATCCACGAAACCAGGGAAAAACGCGCATAGGTCGCGCATGCCAGCACCACGATGATGCCCAGCATGGCGATCAACGCATTGTCCAGAAGCGCGGTGTCCTGACTGGCGAATCCCTCATCGACCAGGCGCCTGAGCCCCACACCCAGGCCCAGAACCGTCACCGCCGCCGCCACCAGGGCCACAAGGGCGCCGGCAACCTGCAGACGATACGGCTTCAGATAACCCGCAAGGCGCCTAAACTGGCCGAAATCGCGGCTTTTGGCCCGTTCATCGGCGCCAAAGGACTGTTTTTGCGGGTTGCTGGAGAATCTGGACACGCGCGACCTATAGCAACGCTAAAGGCGGGCAACAAGCGGCCAAAACGCGGCGGTCACGCGGGCTTGCGCCGGGCCGCCGGGTCGCTTATAAGGCGCGCCCTGACCCGGAGAAGGCACGATGAAGAGCGATATTCATCCCGATTATCATGAGATCAAGGTTGTCATGACCGACGGCACCGAGTTCACCACCCGGTCGACGTGGGGCAAGGAAGGCGACACGATGACGCTCGACATCGATCCGAAGTCCCATCCGGCCTGGACCGGCGGTGGCCATCGCCTGGTCGACACCGGCGGTCAGGTTGCCCGCTTCAACAAGCGTTTCGGTAATCTGAAGCTGGGCTGAAGCTCGGCTAAGCCGAGACCAGCACTCTCTATCACCGCGTCTGGCGGCGTTCGCGAAAGCGGCGCACCTTTGCCGCGTTGCCGCAGACATGCATGCGGCACCAGCGGCGCCTGCCGTTGCGCGATGTGTCTAGAAAAACCCAGTCACAGGGCCCGTTGGCGCAGACTTTTATCGGCGGGCCGTCGCCCGCGACGAGGTCGGATGCCGCCAACGCAAGCGTCCACAAAGGCACGGCAAGACCGTGCTCGCCGTCGCGCCAGGCCCAGCGCAGCGGGCCCGGTTGATCGGCCGCGAGAAAGCGGTTGGCATGCGCCGCAGCGACCGCGTCGCTCATGACAGCCACGTCGTGAGCGGCCGGCGCGTCACCGTCCGCAAGGCTTCGGGCCACGCCGTTCAGCGCCTCCCGTAACGCCATCGCGCGATCCCAGACACGGGACGCCACGATCGGATGACGCGCCGCCACCTCGGCCAGCTCCCTGGCGTCGCTATCAAGCACCAGGCCAGCGTGTGCGCACCAAAGAACGAAGCGGCCGTAATCCGGCACGTAGCTGACGGGCTCCGCCGATTCGCGATTCTCGACGGTGTTGACGAAGTCCAGTGCAGGGTGACCTGCGATCAATTCGATCTGATCGATGTCCACGGCGATCCCAGGGGCAACACACGACCGTAACCACTTATCACGTCTTGACCGGTTACGCGACGGCCGATAGCGTGTAACCCTTATCGCCGCGTTTATTGGTTACAGGAGACGATCCATGGCGTCGAACGGCTTCGCCCTCAACGACAACGTCCTTGCAGCGATCCGCGCGGCCGAACTGCGCGAATTTGAAAAGAAGATCCCAACGTCGCGCGCGCTCCATCAGGAGAGCCGCGAGGTCATGACGCGCGGCGTGCCGTCCTGGTGGATGTCGGCGTTTTACCCGGGCACCGAGATCTTCGTGTCCAAGGGATCGGGTTGTCACATCGAAGACGTGGACGGCAACCGCTATCTCGATATGACCCAGTGCGACCTGAGCATGGTGTGCGGGTACGGTCCGCCTGACATCGCGCGGGCCGTCGCCGAGCGTTTCGAGAACGGCAGTCACTTCCTGCTGCCGACGGAAGACGCCATTGCCGTCGGACGCGATCTCGCACGCCGCTTCACCATGCCCTATTGGCAGTTCACCCTGTCGGCCTCCACCGCCAACACCGAGGCCATACGCATCTCCCGTTTCGCGACCGGCCGGGACAAGGTGCTGATCTTCGCCGGCAAGTACCACGGTCATTTCGACGAGACCCTCGTCGTGCCGGGCGAGCAGGGCATGAAACCGGAATACCAAGGCTTGCCGAAAGACGCGGCGGAACGGACCATCGTGGTGCCATTCAACGATCTGGACGCCGTCGCGAACGCCCTGTCACGGTGCAACGTGGCCTGCGTGCTGACCGAACCGGCGATGACTAACATGGGCGTGATCGAGCCCGATGACGGCTTTCACGATGGCCTTCGTGCCCTGACGAGGGAGACCGGCACCGTCCTGATCATCGACGAGACCCACACCCAGGTCGCCGCCTATGGCGGCCTGACCCGGCTGTGGCAACTGGAACCGGATATCCTGACGACCGGGAAGTGTCTGGGCGGCGGCGTGCCGATCGGCGCCTATGGCCTCTCCGCGCCCCTCAACGCGCTGGTCCAGAACAACCTCGATACGGACGAGACGGGCGGCGTCACCATTGCGCTCGGCGGCACGACCTACGGCAACGCGCTCAATATGGCCGCCGCGCGCGCGGCACTGGAGAATGTCTTGACCGAGGAGGCCTACCGGCGCGTCACGGGGCTGGGCGCCATGCTGGCCGACGGTATCGACGCCACCATCGCCACCTATGATCTGCCATGGCGGGCCTACCGTCTGGGCAACCGGTCGGGTATCTGCCTGTCGAAGACGCTGCCGCGCAACGCCGTCGAGGCGTCGTCATGTGTCAGCAAGCCGCTGAACCATGCCGCCCGCGCGTTCATGGCCAATCGCGGCATTTGGGAACCGATCTATATCCACGGCCCCTCGGTCTCGTTCGCCCACGACGAGGACGATGTCGCCGCCTATCTGGGCGTCTTCGAAGACTTTGTCGACCGGGTCGTCCGCGAGCACAACTAGGCGCGGCGTTGACGTCAGCCCTCGAAGCCCTTCAGGAACGCGACGAGGTTGTCGCCGAGCTCGGCGCACACATAGCCGCCTTCCTGGACCAGCAGGCCGGGCAACTCGTGGGCGCGGGCGAAGGCGCCGATGGTCTCGCCGATGCGTCGGAAACCGTCGGTGGTCACCTTGAAGACGCCCAGCGGGTCGTTCTCCTGGGCGTCGAAACCGGCGGAGACCAGCAGCACATTGGGATCGAACCGGCCGATCGCTGCTAGAAGACTCTCGACGCCCGCGACAAAGCCGTCGTCGCCGGTGCCGGGCGGCATCGGCAGATTGAGGTTGTAGCCCAAACCAGCGCCTGTGCCGCGTTCGCCGGCGTAACCGGCGAACCACGGATAATAGTTGATGGGGTCGGCATGGATCGAAGCGAAGAAGACGTCGTCGCGTTCGTAGAAGATCCCCTGGGTGCCGTTGCCATGGTGAACGTCGAAATCCAGGATCGCGGCGCGGCCGAAGCGTGGCAGCAGGTGCTCGGCGGCGATCGCCACGTTGTTAAGAAAACAAAAGCCGCCGGCCATATCGCGGAAGGCGTGATGGCCAGGCGGTCGGCAAAGGGCGAAGGCGGCCGTCGCGCCATCGAGCAGCCGGTCGGCCGCGCTCAACGCGACATCGGCGGCCGCCTCGGCGGCGTTCCATGTGCCGGCACCCAAGGGGCACGCGCCATCCGCCATGTGATAGCCGGCTTGGCCGACCACGCCATCCGGGCGCGCGCTCATGTGGCGGCCGGGATAGGCGTTGGCGATGATCTCGGGCCCGGCGCCGGGCAACGCGCGCCTGCGTTCGTGCCCGTGTATCAGGAAGTCCAGGTATTCCGGCGTATGCACCCGGGCGATCGGCGCCAGGCCGTGCGCCTGGGGTTCGCACAGCGGAAAGCCCGCCGCCGCGACCGCATCGTGCAGGATCCTGCCCCGCTCGGGCACCTCCTGGGCAGCCGCGATCTGGCCGCGTACGACAAAACTCTGGGGATCGTGATCGCGGTGGCGATCGCTGAAGACGATGTCCATCACCGATGTACCTGTTGCGTGCCGCAACCGTAACGACGCGGGCTCGTTACCGCTATATCTGTCTCAACATCAGGCCCAGAAGGGCGAGCAGCATGAGCGCGCAGGCGAACGGCAGGGCGTGCCAGAGGAGGCGCCGGCCGGGCTCCCTGGCGGTGGAGGGAATGAAAGAGACGATCACCAAGGCTATCCACGCCAGCGCCGTGCCGATCCAGACCATCGGATCCCTGACACCGCTGGCCAGGAAAACGATGGCCAGGGCCGCCATCAGATCGGCCAGCCAGATCTGATCGCCCCAACGGCTCGCAGCCGTGCTTGATGACCGGCGCGTCGCGATGACCGCGACGCTGGCGCCGGCCGCCGCCATGCCGCCCAGGGCTATGCCGCGCGACAAGACCTGATCGTCGGCGATACCGGGGACCGCGGCCATGCCGGCGCCATAGAGGGCGATGCCGGCCAGCCCACCGAGCACGGGCACGGCCCATCCCGGCAGGCGCGGCGCGCCGAAGGGCCAGGCTGCCGCAAGCGCCAACAGGGTGAGCGCACCCAAGGCGGTCAGAAAGCCGATACCGATGGGAACGGCGACAAGGCCGGCCAGGACCAGAAGCGCCAGGCAATCGGTGCCGCCGACGGCCGCGGCGCGGCGGCGATGGCGTTGCGCGACCAGCGCGGCGGCGGTCGCAATGAACCAGAGCGCGATCAGACCCAAGACCGGCGCATAGAGCACCGGTGGATGCAGCGTCGCGAACCGATAGCCCATGTCGATCGTGGTCACCATGAAACCCCAGGCCACGGCCAGCACGGCAAAGGCGCCGGCCGGCCAACCGAAGAACCGGGCGGCGGCATCATGCGGAAACGCCGGATCGCGCCGGCCCACCGCGAGCAACGCGACGACAGCGAGCAGAAACAGCGGCGCCACACCGTAGCTCGCGCGCTGCGGCGGGTTCAGACCCGGCAACAACGCACCACGCACGGCCAGTCCCAAACTGTCGGCAAGCCAGGCATGGAGATCGGGCCAGGCCGCGTCGATGGCGACGACAACGGCGGCCAAGCCGGCGTAAGCGAGAGTCTTCAGGGCCGGCGCGCGCGCGCACCACACCGCGGCGAGCGCGCCCATGAAGGCTACCGCCGCGCACGTCACCGCGGCGAGCGTCATCGGTGTCGCGGCGGCAGCGCCGTATGCCAGCGGCGCCAGCCAGATGCCGATGAGCGACACGCCGGCAACCACCGCGGCGTCGGTCATGCCCAAGCCGAGCAAGCGGGACGCCGCGGCGGTCAGCGCCAGGCAAGCCGGCACCCATCGAAAGGCGGAACTCCACACCGCGAGCGACTGCCGCCACAGATCCTTGTAACCGTCACCGAGATCGCCGGCGACGAACCAGAGTTCCAGAACGATCCTGATGCCGATAACGACAGCCACCATCATGACCGGTTCGGCAAGGCCGCGGGCGTGCAGCAGCCGCGGCCCGCGCCACGGATTGAGCTGCGGCGGCCCAGCACCAGCGTTCGCGGTCAGCACCTGGCTCACGCAGCCACCTTGTCTGCTCGCCCCACATACGTTGCTTGTTCCACGAAGCCCCCCTCGCCCTGCAGATTCTACGTGATCCCGGCCATCCAACAGCTAGGATAGTTATAGCCAATCTGGGAGGAACTATGTCACGACCGGTTGTTATCACCTGTGCGGTTACCGGCGGCGGCGATACCGTCGGCAAACACCCCGACATTCCCGTCACCCCGGAACAGATCGCGACGGCGGTTATCGATTCGTGCAAGGCCGGCGCGGCGGTCTGCCACATTCACGTGCGCGATCCCGAGACCGGCAAACCGTCCATGCGCAAAGACCTCTATGCCGAGGTCGTCAAACGGGTGCGTGACAGCGGCAGTCCGGTCGTCATCAACCTGACCACCGGCCCCGGCGGCCGTTTCATGCCGGACGCCGAGGAACCGGCCAAGAACGTCGATCCGCGCGGCTTCCGGGCGCCGGAAGAACGGGTCGAGCACGTCGAGGAGCTGAAGCCGGAAGTGTGCAGTCTGGACGTCGCCACCATGAACTTCGGCGAGAGCGCCTTCGTCAACGTGCCCCAGCATCTGCGCATCATGGCCGAACGTATCCGCGCCGCCGGCGCCAAGCCGGAGCTTGAGGTATTCGACGCCGGCCATGTGCAGCTCGCCCGCCAACTGGTCGATGAGGGCCTGATCGACGCCCCGCCCATGTTCCAGCTTTGCCTGGGCATACCATGGGGCGCGCCGGCAACGCCCGAGGCCATGCAGCTTATGCAGGCGGCGCTGCCGGAAGGCGCCCACTGGGCCGGCTTCGGCATCTCGCGCACCCAGATGCCGATGGTCGCGGAGGCGGTCAACCTGGGCGGCCATGTCAGGGTCGGCCTGGAAGACAACCTCTACCTGGAACGCGGCGTCTTCGCGTCGAACCCGCAGCTTGTCGAGAAAGCGGCGTCGATCGTCAGCGCGCTCGGCGCCAAGGTGGCGGAGCCCGACGAGGCGCGCGAGGTTCTGAAGCTGAACGGCCACGCCGGATGATCACCGCGGACCTGGCGGGCAAGCGCACGCTCGTCACCGGCGCGGCATCGTGTATCGGGCTGGCAACCGCCGAGCTCTTTGCCCAATGCGGCGCCAAGGTCGCGCTGAACGATCTGCCCGGCAACCCGGCCCTCGACCGCGAGGTCGCGCGGCTCAGCGACGCCGGTTACGACGTGCTGGCCATACCGGGCGCTGTCGGCGAAACCGCCGCCAGCGAGACCATGGTGGGCACCGCGGTCGATGCGCTCGGCGGTCTTGACCACTTGATCAACAACGCGGGCACGCCGGCGACCAAACAGCCGATCCCGCCGGACGATCTCGCCGCGCTGAGCGACCCGTTCTGGGAAAAGCTCCTGACCGTCAACCTGCTGGGTCCGTTCCGCTGCGCCCGGGCGGCCGCGCCGGCGCTTAAGGAAAGCCGCGGTGCCATCGTCAACACGGCATCGGTCGCCGGCATCATCGGCGCCGGCAGCAGCACGGCCTATGCGGCGACCAAGGCCGGTTTGATCAACCTGACGAAGGCACTGGCACGCGGCCTGGCGCCGGAGGTCAGGGTCAACGCGGTGGCGCCGGGCCTGCTCGATTCCAACTGGGAATGCGAATGGGATCCCGGCGATCGGGCTGAAAAGCGCGCGCAGATTCCGCTGCAGCGGATCGGCGAACCCGACGACTTCGCCGGCGCCATGCTCTATCTGGCAGCCGATGCCGCCTATGTCACGGGCCAAACCCTGGTCGTCGACGGCGGTTACACGCTCTAGCGGCTGATAGACCCTCACCCTCCCAGCGCTTACGCGCCGGGCCCCTCCCTCTCCCGCAAGCGGTAGAGGGGAAGCTGGTAAGTGCCACGTTCCCTCGCCCCCACGTCAGTGGGGGAGAGGGTTGTGAAGGCTTGGGCGCGTCAGCGCCTTAGCCGGAGCTGGGTGAGGGGGAATCAGCGAGAGCGTTCAGAGGTCCAGCTTCAGGGTCGGGCTTTTGGCGCGGCTGCAGCAGACCATGATGAATTCGCCACGGGCCTTTTCTTCGTCATCCAGCACGAAGTCGCGGTGGTCGGGGTCGCCTTCCAGAAGGACCGTGGCGCAGGTGCCGCAAATGCCCTCCTCGCACATGGTCTCGACCTCGATGCCGTTGGCGCGCAACACGTCGACAATCGACTTGTCAGCCGGCACGTCGAGCTCCTGGCCGGTCGAGGCGATGATGATCTTAAAGGCGTTGTCGTCGCCGAACTCGACATCGGGATCGACGTTGAAGAACTCGCGGTGCACGGTCCCCGTGGGCCAGTGTTCGGTCGCCTGCTCACAGGCATGCATGAAACCCGTGGGACCGCAGTAGTAGACGTTGGCGCCCTGGCGCACCTCCTTCAACAGCCCGGCGATATCGAGCCCGTCGGCCGGATTGCCGCCGTCGTGGTGCACGGTTACCGAGGCCTTCAGGTCGTCGCTGGCGATGGCCTCCTTGAACGCCGTCTTTTCCGGCGATCGCGTGCAGTAGTGAAGCTCGTATGAGAGGCCGCGCCCGGAGAGGTCGCGCGCCATGGCCAAAAGTGGCGTCACGCCGATACCGCCGGCCAGCAGGATGTGGTGCGTGGCGTTCTCGTGGATCGGGAAGTTGTTGCGCGGCGCGGTGATGGTCAGCGTATCGCCTTGCTTGACGTCGTCATGCATGCTGGCGGAACCGCCGCGCCCCTCGATCTCGCGCAGGACGGCGATGACATAGCGGTCGACGTCGCGCGGATCGTTGGAGATGGAGTACTGGCGCATCAGGCCGTTCGGCAGCTCGACATCGATGTGCGAGCCCGCCGTGAACATGGGCAGGAGACGGCGTTCCGGATCGACCAGCTCGAACGAACGGATGTCCTCGGCCTCTTGGTTTATCTTGTCGACCTTGACGGTCAGGGTGGTGCCACTCATCGAAAACTCCTGGTTTCGCGCCTGCTCTAGCACAAGGTCCGGGGACGGCGCCATGGGCGAATTGACGGTGCCGGGCCCCGTCCGTGATATAGGCATGGCGGCCGGGCAACGCGACCCCGATCCCCTATGGCATAGGCTTTAACCCCATGATGGATAAGGACATCGCCACGCTGCGCATCGAAAGCCTGGGGACCCGCGGCGACGGCTTGGCCCCATGGCGCGGTGCGACCGCCTATGTCGATGGCGCCCTGCCCGGCGAACGGGTCGAGACCCGCATCACCGGGCGTCGCGGTGACGGCTTTGCCGCGGCGGCCGACAAGATCGTCGAGCCATCGCCGGAGCGCCGCCAGCCGCCCTGCCCGCAGGCAGCGTCGTGCGGCGGCTGCGTCCTGCAGCATGCCAATGACGACCTCTACAGGCGCTGGAAACGAAGCCTGCTGACCGATGCGCTTCGGCGTCGCGGTCTGGGCGACACGGCGGTCGAAGATCTGGCGGTCGCACCGACGGCATCCCGGCGCCGGACGCGCCTGGGCGTGAAGCAGAAGGGCGCGGAGACCATCGTCGGCTTTCGCGCCCGCCGGAGCCATCGCCTGGTCCCCATCGACGGCTGCCGGGTGCTGACGCCGGCCTTGATGCGGGCGATCGAGAGACTGAGGCCGCTGCTCGGGCATCTGGGCGCCCGGGAGCTTGAGCTGACCGAGAGCGCCACCGGCATCGACGTCGTCGTGCACGGTGGCGCCCTGCCGGACCTATCCGGCCTTCAACAGATCACCGAAGCGGCTCATGACGGCGACCTCGCGCGTGTCGTCTGGCGCGACCGCGGCGGTCTCACGCCGATCCTCAGCCGCCGCGATCCCTGTCTCATGTTCGGCGGAACGGAGGTCGTTCTGCCGCCCGGTGCCTTTGTGCAGCCGACGGCGTGGGGCGAAGAGCGGCTGGCCGAACATGTCGCGGCCTGCGTGGCCGGCGCCGGCCACATCGCCGATCTCTACGCCGGCCTCGGCACCTTCGGTCTGCGGCTCGCTGCAATTGCTCGCGTAACGGCGGTCGAGAGCGTGGCGGCGATGGCCGACGCCATGAAGCAGGCGGCGAATCGGTCGGGCCAGGCCGGTCGCCTGACGGTCGAGCGCCGCGATCTCGCCCGCGCGCCGCTCTCGGCCGCCGAGCTTGAGCCCTTCGACGCCGTCGTCTTCGATCCGCCGCGCCAGGGCGCGCGCGAGCAGGCCCAACAGCTCGCGGTGAGCCCGGTGCCGTGCGTCGTCGCCGTATCCTGCCATCCCGGAAGCTTCAGCCGCGATGCGCGTATTCTCGTTGACGGCGGGTACCGCCTCGACACAATCTGGCCAGTGGACCAATTCCTCTGGTCCCATCATCTAGAATTGGTTGCCGTCTTCCGGCGCGGCTGACGAACAGCGCCGGGGACGCGTTGATGTATGATGGCGGGTCTGGGCGGCATTGGCGTCTGGAGGGAGAAGAACGAACGTGACAGCACCGATTACCAAAGAGGGTTTTGAGCGCCTTCAGGCCGAACTGAAGCGGCTGAAGAACGATGAGCGACCCGCGATCGCGCGCGCCCTTGAAGAAGCCATCGGGCATGGCGACCTGAAAGAGAACGCGGAGTATCATGCCGCGAAGGATAAGCAGGGCCTGATCGAGGCCCGGATTCGCCAAGTCGAGGCGATCCTGGGGGATAGCCAGGTCGTCGATCCCAAAGCGCAGGCGGGCGACACAATTGCGTTTGGCGCCCATGTTACGGTGGTCGACCTGGAGACCGAGAAGGAGTCGACCTACCAGATCGTCGGGGAGCACGAATCCGATCTGGACCAGGGCCGTATTTCGATCAAAAGCCCGCTGGCGCGGGCGCTTATGGGCAAGGCGGTCGGTGATGACGTGGAGTTCGAGACACCGAAAGGCGCAAGGGAGCTGGAAATCGCCGGCATCTCCTATTAGCCCTGCCGCCGGCGACGGAACGGCGCCATGAACGACGTTCCCTATATCGATGACATCATCTTCTTCCTGGGCACCGCGGTGCTGGTCGCGCCCTTGTGCTCACGCCTCAACGTGTCGCCGATCCTGGGCTATCTGGTCGCCGGCGTTCTGATCGGCCCGTCGGTGTTCGGCATCGTCCGGGTCGACGAGACGACCCATTGGCTCGCCGAGTTGGGCATCGTCTTTTTGTTGTTCATGATTGGCCTGGAGCTCTCGATCGAGCGGCTCAGGGTTATGCGCCGCTACGCGTTCGGCCTGGGGCTGGCGCAGGTCGTCGTCTCGACCGCCGTCTTCGCCGGTATCTTCACACTGTTCGGCGCCGGTCCCGACGCCGCCATTGTCATTGGCTGGGCCTTGGCGCTGTCCTCGACCGCCTTCGTTCTGCAGATCCTGAGCGAGCGCAACGAGGTCGCGACCCATACCGGGCGCGCCAGCGTCGCCGTGCTGCTGCTGCAGGACCTTGCCGTCGTCCCCGTCCTCGTCTTGATCCCGCTCTTGGCGTCGGGCGAACGCAACATCATAGGCAGCCTTGCCGAAGCGGCCGCGGGTGCCGCCATCGCCCTGGTGGCGATCTTCATTGTCGGGCGGTTTGTCCTGCGGCGCCTGTTCCGGCTGGTCGCGGCGACCGGTATCCCGGAGGTGTTTGTCGCGGCAACCCTGCTTGCCATCCTGGTCACCGGCGTGGTGACGGATCTGGTCGGGCTATCCTATGCGCTCGGCGCGTTCCTTGCCGGTCTCTTGATGTCGGGGACCGAGTTCCGCCACCAGATTGCCGCCGACATCCAACCGTTCCGCGGTCTGCTGCTCGGCCTCTTTTTCATTACCGTCGGCATGGGCGTCGATCTCAGGGTCATGGCCTCCGATATCACGCTGATCCTGCCCCTGACGGTCGCCCTTATCTGCATCAAGGCGGTCATCATCATCCTCTTGGGGCGCCTCTTCGGCATGTCGATGGAGGTCGCGTTCCGAACCGGCATGTATCTCGCCCAGGGTGGCGAATTCGCCTTTGTTATCCTAGGGCTAGCCGTGTCGAAAGGACTTGTCGGCTCGGAAATCACCAATGTCCTGATCGGCGCGGTCGTGCTCTCCATGGCGGCGACGCCACTGTTGATCACGCTCTCCCACCGCGGTGTGCGTTTGGTGATGGAGCAGTCCGATGACGGCATCCGCGCCCTGCGCAAGGATGCCGCGGTGCTGGATGGCCATGTCATCATCGGCGGCTACGGACGGGTCGGCCAGACGGTGGCGGCGGCGCTCAAACAACGTGGCATTCCGTTCATCGCACTCGATATGGACGGCAACAACGTGGCACTCGGCAACCGGCGCGGCGATCCCGTCTATTTCGGTGATCTGACGCGGGCCAGCATCATGGGCGCCGCCGGTGCGCAACGTGCACGCGCGCTGGTTATCGCGCTTGACGGCGCCAGCACGGCGGAACGGCTCATGCAGACCGTGCGCGAACACTTTGCGCACCTTCACGTCATCGCGCGGACACGCGACAGGGAACAAGCGCGCAAACTGGAAAACGCCGGCGCGCGCGCGGCCGTGCCCGACACGCTGGAGGCCAGCCTCCATATCGCCGCGCACCTGCTGCGCGATCTCGGTGACGATGCCGATGAAATCGAACGGTTGATGACGGCGCTAAGGCGCGACAACTACGATCTTCTCGACCGGCTGATCAGCCATCCGCCTTCACGCCGCGCGGCCGCTGAATAGGACGTTGCGCCGCGCCTAGCGCGCTTGGTCTTACAGAATCGGTGCCAGCCCACTCCCCCGCCCGGCCACCCATGGCAGCATCCTCGGGGTGGCCTCGGCGAAAACGCCTCTCGGCGTTTTGCCCCGGAGGGCGGGGGAGCGGGCCGGAGCC
>JANQGO010000177.1 GCA_028277285.1 Alphaproteobacteria bacterium
ACTTCGTCTCGGGTTTGCACAACTGTCTCGAATTCTCCCAACCCCCATCAGGCTATGGAAACACGGAAAACGTTTTCTATTGCTTAAATGGCGATTAAAACAAATGAAAACTTCATACCTTTCTCCAACAGCGTGACTTTCAGAAAGCCTTGAGGCCTTTGTACGATGCCAAAGCGCACTTCGGCCGCTAACCCGATCCCCATAAGGGTCGTCATCGTGACGCTGGACAGTCACCTGGCCGGCGCCGTGGATCGGGCGGCCAGAACGCTCAGGGCCGAACTGCCGGAACTGACGCTGACATCGCATGCCGCAGCCGACTGGGCCGGTGACGACAAGAGCCTGGCGCGGTGCAAGGACGACATCGGCAAGGCCGACATCATCTTGACCACCATGCTCTTCATGGAGGAGCACATCAAACCGGTCCTGCCGTCGCTTCAGGCGCGCCGCGAACAGTGCGATGCCCTTGTCGCGTGCGTATCGGCGTCGGAAGTGGTGCGCCTGACCCGCATGGGCGGTTTCTCCATGGACAGCCGCCAGGGCGGCGCCTTGGCGTTCCTGAAAAAGCTGCGCGGCACCAACAAACACAACGGCAGCACCGGCGCCAAGCAGATGGCGATGCTGCGCCAGATCCCGAAGATTCTGCGCCTGGTTCCCGGAACGGCCCAGGACGTGCGCGCTTACTTCCTGACGCTGCAGTACTGGCTGGCCGGCTCGGACGAAAACGTGGCCAACATGGTGCGGCTGCTCATCACACGCTACGCGGACGGCCCGCGCCGCGCGCTGCGCGGCACCATCAAGGCCAAGCCGCCTGCCGAGTATCCGGATGTCGGCGTCTATCATCCGCGCCTGAAGGATCGCATCACCGACGCATCGCGCCGTTTGCCGGCGCCCAAGGGTGGCGGCCGCGCGACCGTCGGCCTGCTCATCATGCGCTCGCACGTACTCGCCGGTGACACCCGGCACTACGACGGCGTCATCGAAGAGTTCGAGGCGCGGGGCCTGCGCGTCATTCCCGCGTTCGCCAGCGGGCTCGACGCGCGCCCGGCGATCGAGTCGTTCTTCGTCGACAACAATCAAGCGTGCGTCGACGCCGTCGTGTCGCTGACGGGTTTCTCGCTGGTCGGCGGCCCCGCCTATAACGATACCGACGCGGCGCAGAAGGCACTTGCCCAGCTTGGCGTACCCTATGTCGCCGTTCAGTCCGTCGGGTTCCAGTCGCTCGAACAGTGGGAAGAATCCGAACGCGGCCTGCTGCCGATCGAAGCGACCATGATGGTGGCGATCCCGGAACTGGACGGCGCGACCGGCCCCATGGTGTTCGGCGGCCGCTCCACCGCCGAAGACGAGCGCGGCCTCAACATGCACTGCCACCAGGAGCGCGCGGCAAAGCTGGTCGAGCGCGTCGACCGGATGATCACGCTGCGCCAGACCGAGCGTGCCGAGCGCAAGCTGGCGGTGGTCCTCTTCAACTTCCCGCCCAATTCCGGCAGCACCGGAACGGCGGCCCATCTTTCGGTCTTCTCGTCGCTCTTCAACACGCTGAACGGGCTCAAGCAGGCCGGCTATAGCGTCGACGTTCCCGAGAGCGTCGATGCCCTGCGCGAACAGATCATCACCGGCAACGCATCGCAGTTCGGCGCCGACGCCAATGTCCATGAACGCATCGCCGTCGACGACCATGTCAGGCGCGAGACCTGGCTTGACGACATCGAGGCCCACTGGGGCTCAGCGCCCGGCCGTCAACAAAGCGACGGCGCGTCGATCTTTGTCTTGGGCGCGCGCTTCGGCAATGTCTTCGTCGGTATTCAGCCGAGCTTCGGCTACGAAGGCGATCCCATGCGGCTGCTGTTCGAAAGCGGCTTCGCACCGACCCATGCCTTCTCGTGCTTCTACCGCTACCTGCGGGAGGATTTCGGCGCCCACGCCGTGCTGCATTTCGGCACCCACGGCGCGCTGGAGTTCATGCCCGGCAAACAGGTCGGCCTCTCCGAATCGTGCTGGCCCGACCGGCTGATCGGCGACCTGCCCAACTATTATCTATACGCCGCCAACAATCCGTCCGAGGCGGCGATCGCCAAGCGGCGCTCCGCGGCGACCGTGGTCAGCTACCTGACGCCGCCGATCACCCAGGCCGGCCTCTATAACGACCTGGTCGACCTCGACGCCATCATCGCGCGCTGGCGCGGGCTGCCGCCCGAGGAGACCGGCGAACGGGACAAGCTGGTCGAGGTCATCGCCGCCCAGGCGCTCAAACTCGATCTGATCGATCAGGAGACCGCCTGGCCGGACGATGCCGAGCAGGATATCGCCCACCTCGCCGACGATCTCGCCTCGCTGGAAGAGACCTTGATTCCGCAAGGCCTGCACACGGTCGGCGAAGGCGTCTCGGCGGAAGACCGGATCGATCTCTTGCAGGCGGTCGGCGAAGCCTCGCACAAGACACGCATCGAGCGCCCCGTCGCCGAAGCCCTGGTCAACGGACAGACGCCGGAACAGGCGCTCGCCGCGGGCGGCCATGGCCGTGACGACGAGATGCTGACGGCGCTGCGCGATCTCGCCGAAACGGACGCGCTTCTGGCCCGCGATCACGAGATCCCGGCACTGGTCAACGCGCTTGACGGCAACTTCGTACCGCCGACACCGGGCGGCGACCTGCTGCGCACGCCGGCGATCCTGCCGACCGGGCGCAACATCCACGGCTTCGATCCCTTCCGCCTGCCCAACGCGCTCGCCGTTGCCGACGGTGCCGATCAGGCCCAGCGGCTGCTCGACCGGCACATCTCGGAAACCGGCACCCTGCCCGAGTCCATCGCCATGGTGCTGTGGGGTACCGACAACCTGAAGGGCGGCGGCGGTCCGATCGCGCAGGCCCTGGCCCTGATCGGCGCGCGGCCGCGGTTCGACAGTTATGGCCGCCTGGCCGGTGCCGAACTGATGCCGCTCAGCGAGCTGGGCCGCCCGCGCGTCGACGTCGTCGTCACGCTGTCGGGCATTTTCCGCGATCTTTTGCCGCTGCAGACCCGCATGCTGGCCGAGGCGTCTTATCTGGCGGCCATGGCCGACGAGCCGCTGGACCAGAACTTCGTGCGCAAGCACACGCTTGAGACCCAGGAGCAGCAGGGCTGCGACCTGGAAACGGCGGCGCTGCGCGTCTTCAGCAACGCCGACGGCGCGTACGGCTCGAACGTCAACCACATGATTGATTGCGGTGCGTGGAACGACGAAGACGAGCTGGCCGATGTCTATACCCGGCGCAAATGCTTCGCCTTCGATCGCACCGGCAAGTCCGCGTGCCAGGAAGACCTTCTGGTCAGTCTCTTGGGCGACGTCGAGTTGACGTACCAGAACCTCGATTCGGTCGAGCTGGGCGTCACGACCATCGACCACTACTTCGACACGTTGGGCGGCATCAGCCGCGCCGTCACCCGCGCCAAGGGCCGGACGGCGCCGGTCTATGTCGGCGACGAGACCAGCGGCCACGGTGTCGTGCGTACCATGAACGAGCAGGTCGCGCTGGAAACCCGCACGCGCATGCTCAATCCCAAATGGTACGAGGGCATGCTGGAGCACGGTTATGAAGGCGTGCGCCAGATCGAGGCTCACGTGACGAACACCGTGGGCTGGTCGGCGACCACCACGCAAGTCGACCCCTGGGTCTATCAGCAGCTGACCCAGACCTATGTTCTCGACCAGACGATGCGCAATCGGCTGGCCGAGCTCAATCCGAAGGCTTCGGTCAACGTGGCCAACCGGCTGCTCGAAGCCCATGAACGGCAGTACTGGACGCCGGACAGCGACACGCTCGACGCGCTGCGCCAGGCCGGCGAGGAACTGGAAGACCGTCTGGAAGGCGTCTTCGAAGGCGCCGCGGCATAAAACGGGAAGGGATACGGAAATGAACATGATCCCCGGGCGAAGCAATCTGCTTAAGCGGGCGGACGGCGAAGGCAGCGTGCAGGTCAAGCTGGACCCCGGCGTGACGATTGACGGCGCCCAGGTCTTTGCCGTTTACGGCAAGGGCGGCATCGGCAAGAGCACGACCTCGTCGAACCTGTCCGTCGCGTTCTCGAAACTCGGCAAGCGGGTGCTGCAGATCGGTTGCGATCCCAAGCACGATTCGACCTTTACGCTGACCAAGAAGCTGATGCCGACGGTGATCGACGTTCTGGAGTCCGTCGACTTCCACTCCGAGGAGCTGCGCATCGAGGACTTTGTCCACGAAGGCTATAACGGCGTCATGTGCGTCGAGGCGGGCGGCCCGCCGGCCGGCACCGGCTGCGGCGGCTACGTGGTCGGCCAGACGGTGAAGCTTCTGAAGGAACACCACCTTCTGGAAGACACCGACGTCGTCATCTTCGACGTCCTGGGCGATGTCGTCTGCGGCGGTTTCGCATCGCCCCTGCAGCATGCCGGCCGCGCGCTGATCGTCGCCGCCAACGACTTCGACTCGATCTTCGCGATGAACCGCATCGTCGCGGCGATCCTGGCCAAGGCGAAGAACTACGACGTCCGCCTGGGCGGCGTCATCGTCAACCGCAGCGCCGGCACCGATCAGATCGACCGGTTCAACGAGGTCGTCGGCCTGAACACCATGGCGCACTTCCCGGATCTGGACGTGATCCGGCGCAGCCGCCTGAAGAAGTCGACCCTGTTCGAGATGGAGCCGTCGCCGGAGCTGGAAGCGGTGCAGAACGAGTACCTGCGGCTCGCCGCGGCGCTGTGGGCGGGTACCGAGCCGATCGTGGCGAACCCGATGAAGGACCGGGACATCTTTGACCTGCTTGGATTCGACTGATGGCCACCGCGACGTACGAAACCCGCCGCGGGCAGCTCGAAACGTACTTCGACCGTACGGCGTTCGATGCGTGGTCGCGCCTGACCTCCAACGAACCGGTCGGGCGCATTCGCGCGACCGTGCGGGCCGGACGCGACAGCATGCGCAACACGCTTCTGGAATGGCTGCCGGACGATCTGCATGGCCGCACGCTGCTTGATGCCGGATGCGGCACCGGCGCCTTGGCCATCGAGGCCGCGCGGCGCGGCGCGCACGTCGTTGCCGTCGACATCTCGCCTTCGCTGATCGAGATCGCGCAGAAAAGAACCCCCGGGCACTTGGGCGGCGGATCGGTCGAGTTTCGTGTCGGCGATATGCTGAGCCCCAGCCTGGGCGACTTCGATCATGTGGTCGCGATGGATTCGCTCATTCACTACAACACCGCCGACGTGGTCGAGGTGTTGTCGGTGCTGTCGGCCAGGACCCGCAACAGCATTCACTTCACGTTCGCCCCGCGCACGCTGCCCCTGGCAGTGATGCACGTCGCCGGACGTCTGTTCCCCCGTCACAACCGCGCTCCCTCCGTCGAGCCGGTGCGCGAGAACGCGCTGCGCCGGTCGTTGCGTGAGGCAGCGCCGCTTCAGGCATGGGAACAGGGCCGCAGCGAACGCGTCGACAGCGGTTTCTACATTTCGCAAGCGCTGGAACTGAAGCGGCAATGAACCGACCGGACCGCATATTGACAAAGGCATGGCTGTCGCTTGGACCGCGCTTCCTGCCCTTTGCCGATGCGGCGACGGCGGAGCTGCCGCTCCGTCAAATCCTGCGCCTGTCGTTGTTCCAGGTCTCGGTCGGCATGGCCGTGGTGCTGCTGACCGGCACGCTGAACCGGGTGATGATCGTCGAGCTCGCGGTGCCGGCCTGGCTGGTCGCGACCATGGTGTCGCTGCCTTTGTTGTTCGCGCCGTTCCGGGCCCTGATCGGGTTCAAGTCCGACACCCACCGATCCTTCCTTGGCTGGCGCCGCGTTCCCTATATCTGGTTCGGCACGCTGCTGCAGTTCGGCGGCCTGGCGATCATGCCGTTCGCCTTGATCGTGCTGTCCGGCGATACCCACGGCCCCGCGCTTTACGGCCAGGCGGGCGCGGCCTTGGCCTTCATTCTGGTCGGCGCCGGGCTGCACACGACCCAGACGGCGGGCCTGGCGCTGGCGACCGATCTGGCGCCGGCCGAGGCTCGGCCCCGCGTCGTCGCCCTGCTCTACGTCATGTTGCTGTTGGGCATGGTCGGCAGCTCGCTGGTGTTCGGCCTCCTGCTCGCCGAGTTCAGCCAGATGCGCCTGATCCAGGTCATCCAGGGCGCCGCGCTGCTGACCTTCGTCTTGAACGTCATCGCGCTATGGAAACAGGAAGCACGCCGGCCCGCCGCGACCCGGCACGATCGTCCGCGCCCGGCCTTTGCCGACGCCTGGCGGACCTTCATCCGGGTCGATCGCGCGCCGCGCCTGCTGGTCGTCGTCGGCCTGGGCACGGCGGCGTTCGCCATGCAGGACATCCTGCTGGAACCTTACGGCGGACAGGTGCTGAACCTCTCGGTCGGCGAGACGACGGTCTTGACCGCGATCCTGGCCGGCGGCGCCTTGGCCGCCTTCGCGGTTGCCGCGCGCATGTTGAGCAACGGCCGCGATCCCTACCGGCTGGCGGCCCATGGCGCCTTGATCGGCATCGGCGCCTTTGCCGCCGTCGTGTTTGCCGCGCCGGTGAACTCGCCCTTCCTGTTCCAGGCGGGAACGGCGTTCATCGGCTTCGGCGGCGGCCTGTTTGCGGTCGGCACGCTGACGGCGACCATGAACCTGGCCGAACAGGAACACCGGGGTCTGGCGCTCGGCGCCTGGGGCGCCGTCCACGCGACGGCCACCGGCACGGCGATCGCGTTGGGCGGCATCCTGCGCGACGTCTTCACGTCGTTTGCCGATCAGGGCCTCCTCGGTCCCGCCATCACCGGCCCCGCGGCCGGCTATGGCGTCGTCTATCACGTGGAGATCCTGCTGCTGTTCGTCACCTTGATTGCCATCGGACCGCTTGTGCGGTTTGCGCAAACCAAGCCGACACAGTCGTCCGGAAAGTTCGGACTGGCTGATTTTCCCGGCTAGTCCCGAGAAATGGAGACATGACCATGCCAACCGGCGCACTCACCAGCAATATCGATGTAGCTCAGGTCGTTCTCTACGCGTTTTGGATCTTCTTCGCTGGGCTGATCTTCTATCTCAGGCGCGAGGACAAGCGGGAAGGTTATCCGCTGGAGTCCGATCGCACCGACCGGACCGACCGGGTCGTCGTCCAAGGCTTTCCGGCCATTCCCAGCCCCAAGACCTTTCACTTGCCGAATGGCGAGACGCGGTTTGCCCCCCGCGACGAGGGCCCGGCCCCGGAGATCGCGGCCAAACCGGTCGGCAACTGGCCGGGCGCGCCGCTGCAGCCGACCGGCAACCCGATGGTCGACGGTGTCGGTCCGGCATCCTACGCGCGGCGTTCGGACGTGCCCGAGATGACGTACGAGAACGAGCCCAAGGTCGTGCCGATAGGCCTCGTGGAAGGGTTCTCGCTCGACAGCCGTGACGTCGACCCGCGCGGCTTGCAGGTCATCGGCGCCGATGACCGGGTGGCCGGCACGGTTCGCGATGTCTGGGTTGACCGCTCCGAGCCCATGATCCGCTATCTGGATGTCGAGCTGGCGGCCCAGGACAACCCGCGCCATGTGCTGCTGCCCATGGGCTTCGCGATCGTGCGCGGCGGCTGGTCGAAGCTGCTGTTCGGTGGACGGCAGCCCTCCGCCAGCATCAAGGTCGATTCGATTGCGTCCACGCAGTTTGCCGACGTGCCGGCGACAAAGAGCACCGAGCAGATTTCGATGCTCGAGGAAGACATGATCACCGCCTACTACGCCAGCGGTCATCTCTACGCCACACCTTCTCGCTCGGAGCCTCTGATATGAGCGGCGACTTCGACTTTGAACCGATCCGCGGCCTGCCGGAGCGCCTGCCTCCTGGCGAGTCGATCATCTGGCAGGGCGCGCCGGAGTGGAAGTCGCTGGCCCGCCGCTCGCTGCACGTCACCGCGATCACCGTCTACTTTGTCGTGCTGTTGACGTGGGCGACGGTCGCCGCGCTTTACGACGGCTTCGGCACCGGCGGCGTCGCCGCCTCGACCCTGTGGCTGGCGCTGCTCGGCGGTTTTGCCGTCGGGCTGCTCGGCTTCTACGCATGGCTGGCCGCGCGCACGAGCGTCTACACGATCACCAACCGGCGCCTGGTCATGCGCATTGGCGTGGCGTTGCCGATCACGATCAACCTTCCGTTCAAGATCGTCCATTCGGCGGCCTTGAAGACCTATGCCGACGGCACCGGCGACATCCCCTTGGTGATCACCGGCGAACACCGGCTGTCCTATTTCATCATGTGGCCGCATATCAGGCCGTGGCGCATTTCCAACCCGCAACCGATGCTGCGCACCGTGCCGAACGCCGCCGACGTCGCGGCCAAGCTGAGCGCTGCGCTGGCCGCCGCCGCCGGCCAGGCGCCGCAGGCCGCCCCCGCATCGACCAAACCTGAGGAATGGCCCGACCTGACCGGGGAACCGGCCCTTCCCGCCGCCTCGTAACGGGGATCTGACATGTCCGATCACCACCACCATCGTCCTGTCCCCCGCGCCGCCCTGTTTGGTGCCGCGGCGCTGATCGCGTTTGCCTTGATCGCCATCAGCTTCGGACAGAACAGCGGGATCGGCCTGACAAGCGCACCGGAAGCCGAGGCCGCGCAGACCCAGGACCTGGTCTTCGCCGACCGCAACGACGGAGCCGTGGTGGTCTACGAGGCCGATGACGGCATGGAGATCGCCGTTCTTGAACCCGGCACGAACGGGTTTGTGCGGGGTGTCATGCGCAGCCTGGCACGCGAACGCCGTCAGCAGGGCGTCGACAGCACGGTCCCGGTGCGCCTGACACTATGGGACGACGGGCGGCTGTCGCTGGAAGACCCGGCCACCGGCTTTCGATCCGACCTCGATGCGTTCGGCCCGACCAATGCCGGCGCGTTCGCGTCGTTTCTCGATGCCGATGTGACCGTGAACTGAGCGGGATGGAAGCGAGGATGCCAATCCACCACCTCAACGAGACTGCCAACAGGGCGATCGCGCCGGCGCATTCGTTGACGCCGTTGCCGGCTTGGCAGGGGGCTGGGAGAACGCCGTGAGCGAATACGGACTTCCCGCCCTCTACGCCCTCTTCGTGTGGTGGTTCAGCACGGGCGCCGTCATTTATCTGGACGGCCTGCCACGACATACGTTCCGATGGAGCATGCTGGGCGCCACCATCCTTCTGGGTGTGTCGATCTATGGGATGTGGGAAGTCCGGGACGATATGTCGGTCATGGGCGCCTATCTGGGCTTCACCTTCGGCCTTTTGGCCTGGGCCTGGCTGGAGGTCAGCTTCTACACCGGCTACGTGACGGGTCCGCGCAAGGAACGTTGCCCGGAAGGATGCCGCGGCTGGCCGCATTTCGTTCATGCGATCCAGGCCAGCCTGCATCATGAGCTCGCCGTCCTTGGCTCCGCCGCCGTCGTGATCTGGGTGTCCTGGGGCGCGGAGAACCAGATCGGCATGTGGACATTCATCGTCCTGTGGTGGATGCATCAAAGCGCCAGGCTCAACGTTTTCCTGGGCGTCAGGAACCTGAACGAGGAGTTCCTGCCGGAGCACCTTGCGTTTCTGAAGGGTTTTCTGACCAAAAAACCGATGAACCTGCTGTTCCCGGTCTCGGTCACGGTCTCGACCGTGTTCGCGGTTTTCCTGTTCAACGAGGCGTTCGCGGCGTCGGCCAGCGCGTTCGAGGCCGTCGGCTTCACGTTCCTCGGCACGCTGTTGGTGCTGGCCATTCTGGAGCACTGGTTCCTGGTCCTGCCGCTGTCGGCGATGGATTTGTGGCGCTGGAGCATGCGTTCGCACAAGACGCCAAAATCCTTTGACGTTGAGATTGCGGCCGGCTTCCTGGGCGCGGGCAAGACGACCTTCCTGCGCCGACGCCTTGCCGAGATCGACCCCGATGTGCGCACGGTTGCCTTGGTCAACGACTTCAGCGAGCTGGGTGTCGATGCGTCGCTCCTCGGCGGCCGCGGCGCCGAGGTCGTCGAGCTGCCCAACGGCTGCATCTGCTGTTCGCTGCGCAATGACCTGGCGGACCAGTTAAAGGACGTGGTGTCCCGCTGGTCGCCGCAACACGTCGTCATCGAACCCAGTGGTGTCGCCGACGTGGCCGACCTGATGCGTGTTCTCAAGGACTCCGATGCCGGCGAAGTGGTCGGCGACTGGCGTATCTTCACCGTCATCGATGCGTCCACCTTCGTGCGCGACTACACGCGCATGCCGGCATACTTCGAGCACCAGGCATCGCTCGATCCGGTGTTCATCGTCAACAAGGTCGACCTGGTCGGTCACGCCGAGCTCGACACCGTCATCGCCACGTTGCGCGACCTCAACCCGTCGGCACAGATCGCCTGCGCCAGCTACGGCGCCGTTACGGCTTGGAACATGCCGGCAAGCTCGGCGGCCGGCCTCTCCGTCGTCGCACGTCATGCCGCTGCCGATCAGGCCGGCGGCCAAGCACACGGACACGGCGCCTTCGACCTGCAGTCCTGGAGCACGCGCCTTAGCGGGCTCTGCGATCCCGATGGCTTGCGCAGCCTGTTGGACTCGCTCGCGGCGGGTTCGTTCGGCGACATCGAACGGGTCAAGGGCATTGCCAGGTCTGGCGCCGGCTGGGTTCACTTCGACGTTGCCGGCGGGCGCTCGCGCATCGCGGCCTTTTCGCCCGGCAAGCACGAACAGGCACGGGTTGTCGCGATTGGCCGGGAGCTGGATGAAGGCCGGCTCACGACCGCGTTTCAAGACTGCACCATTCCTGCAACTGGTTGAGGAGATGTCGGCGTCCGTCTCTCTTTGGCGCCGCAATAGGAGGAGGAAAACATGAACTACGAAGATTTCTTCAAGGCGGAACTGGATGGTTTGCATCGGGAAGGCCGCTACCGGGTCTTCGCCGACCTCCAGCGGCATGCCGGCAACTTCCCGCGCGCCAAACACTATCGCGACGTCGATACCGCCGATGTCACGGTCTGGTGCTCGAACGACTATCTGGGCATGGGCCAGCATCCCGACGTGATCCGCGCCATGCACGAGGCGTTGGACACATGCGGCGCCGGTGCGGGGGGCACCCGGAACATCTCGGGGACCCACCACTACATCGTCGAACTGGAGAAGGAGCTCGCTGAGCTGCACGGCAAGGAAGCGGTTCTGGCCTTCACGTCGGGCTATGTCTCGAACATGGCGACATTGTCGACCCTGGCGAGCCGTATGCCGGGCTGTGTGGTCTTTTCCGACGAGCTGAACCACGCATCGATGATCGAAGGCATTCGCCATTCGCGTGCCGAAAAGCGCATCATCAAGCACAACGATCCCGAAGACCTCGACCGCCAGCTCTCCATGGTCGATCCGGATCTGCCGAAGCTGGTCGCGTTCGAGTCCGTCTATTCCATGGACGGCGACATCGCGCCGATCGCCGAGTTCTGCGACGTCGCCGACGCGCACGGCGCCATGACCTATCTGGACGAGGTCCACGCGGTCGCGCTTTACGGCCCGACCGGTGCCGGCGTCGCCGAACGTGACGGGATCGCCCATCGCCTGACCGTGATCGAAGGGACCTTGGCGAAGGGCTTCGGCGTTATCGGCGGTTACATTGCCGCCTCGAAGTCGCTGTGCGACTTCGTCAGGAGCTTCTCGTCCGCCTTCATCTTCACAACGGCGCTGCCGCCGGCCGTGGCGGCCGGAGCGCTGGCCAGCGTCCGTCATTTGCGGTCAAGTTCCTGGGAGCGTGAACGCCATCAGGACCGGGTCAAACGGCTGCGGCAGCGGTTGGACGAGGTCGGCATCCCGCACTACGACAACCCCAGCCACATCGTTCCGGTCATCGTCGGTGACCCCGTGCAGTGCAAGGAGATCACCGATCGGTTGCTCTATGAATACGGCATCTATGTGCAGCCGATTAACTACCCGACCGTGCCGCGCGGCACCGAACGGCTGCGCATTACGCCCTCGCCGCTGCATTCCGACGAGGATATCGAGCATTTGGTCGCGTCCTTGTCCGCCAGTTGGGCGGCAATCGGACTAAAAAGAGCCGCATAGTAACGGCCATCAAAAAAAGGCCATTAAGTTGGGGTACTGTCACCATCTGATAGGAGAAAAGCTTGCATCGTGATTTCAGTGCTTTAGATGTAGTCGATGTAGTCAGTCGAGCGTAGCTAAACATGTGCCGCCGGAAGGGCTTTTCCATCAACGTTGACCTTTCCGGCGTGAACCAGACTTAAAGTTGTCGGTCGTCGACACGTCGTGTCGATGCAGTGATCGAAGGTATAGGTCTGTTGCACATGGAGAGTTTGTCGGATACGTGCATTGTTGATAGACGGAATCTAAAGCCTAACAAGTGGCTCGTTTGATCGGACGATGCGGTCGCGACCCAAACAAAGCGAAATGCGCTAGAGGCATTATGGAACACATTGCCGTCGCACAACCGGACATTACGCTTCATTTGGACATGAAGGGTTTGATCCAGGACGCGGCTTTCTCAAGCGGCATCCCTGAGCCTGAGATAAAGGCATGGCGGGGCAGGCCGTGGAGCGACACCGTCACGGATGTCGGCAAGGAGAAGGTCGCCCGCATGATCGAGGATGCCCGATCGCAGGGCGTGTCCGCCTTCCGCCAGGTCACCCAGCGCTTCCCGAGCGGGCTTGAACTGCCGATCGAATACACGGCGGTGCGCGTCGGCCGAAAGGGCGGGCTGCTCGCCGTCGGCAAGGATCTTCAGGCCACAGCGGATCTGCAGTCCCGCTTGATCGCCGCGCAGCAGGCGATGGAACGCGACTACTGGAAGCTGCGCGACATCGAAACGCGCTATCGACTGGTGTTCGATGCTTCGAACGAACCGATCGTTCTGCTGCGCGCGTCGAACCTGCACATCATTGAAGTCAACCCATCCGCCATCCGCGCCCTCGGCTTCTCGCCGGTCGGGCGGGAGTTCCTGCCCGAACTGGCGCCGCAGGAACGCCAGCCGTTCGAGAAGATGCTGGTCCGCGTCCGCGAACGCGGCAAGGCGCCTGCGGTTCTGGTGCACCTGGGTCCCGATCAGGATGCCTGGATGGTGCGCGCGTCGCTGATGACCTCGGACGACAGCCAGGCCTATATCCTGCAACTGGCGCCGCTCGGCGTACCCGCCCACGAGCTCAATCGGATCAATCCCCCGTCGCTCGATGCGGTGTTCGAGCATGCACCGGATGCCATGGCCATTGTCAACGCCGAGGGTGCCGTTCAGCGCGCCAACCGCGCCTTCCTGGGTTTGACCCAGACGGGCACCGAGGCTTCGATTCAAGGTGAAGGCATTGGCCGCTGGCTGGAGCGGCCGGGCGCCGATCACGCCGTCGTTCTATCGAACATTGAAAAACACGGCGTTGTCCGCCTTCTGTCGACCACCATTCGCGGCGAGTTGGGAACGAAGGCGGATGTCGAGATTTCGGCAGCCAAGATCCCGGGCTCCGACCCTGAGATGATCGCCATGGTCATCCGCGACGTCGTCCAACGCCTGCCCATCCCCAAGGTTCGTGACAGGTTGAGCGCGACGGTCGGGCTGTTGACCGAACAGGTCGGCAAGTCGCCGTTGCGCGACCTGGTCAGCGACACGGTCAGCGCCGTGGAAAGCCACTACCTTGAGGCCGCGTTGGATTTGACCAACGGCAACCGGACCGCCGCCGCGAAGGTACTTGGACTCAGTCGGCAAAGCCTGTATGCGAAACTCAACCGCTACGGCTTACAAGAAAGCTCAGAAGGCTCAGCCAACCGGGACGGGTAGCCTGCTGATAGGTGCAGATTGATCTTGCGGTCATCGACAGAGCCAGCCTTTGGGCAGGCCGACCTCTCAAACTGCGAGCGCGAGCAGATTCATCTTGCCGGCACGATCCAGCCACACGGCGCGTTGATCGTCGTCGACGAGTCGACGAACACCATCATTCAATCCAGCACGAACGCCGCTGCGTTCCTGAACCTGACGCATGACGTGATCGGGATGACGCTCGACGATCTTGAAGGGGATCTGGCCGAGCGCATCCAGCTTCATATCGACGGCGACATCCATGCCATTCCCGTCGCCGTCAGGTGCCATGTGGGCAAGGACAACACGGCGTTCGATTGCCTGTTTCATCGCCCCAGCGAAGGCGGCCTGATCGTTGAGCTGGAGCGCGCGGGCCCGGCGGTCAACCATACCGCCCACCTGGAAGAGGCGCTTCAAACGATTGTCGGCGCCTCCAGCCTTCAGAACCTCTGCGAGGCATCGGCAAAGCTGTTCAAGAAGCTCACGGGCTATGACCGGGTCATGGTCTACCGCTTCGACAGCGACGGTCACGGTGAGGTTCTCGCCGAGGAGAAAGAGAAAGCGCTGGAGGCTTTCCTCGGCAACCGCTATCCGGCTTCAGACATCCCCCAGATTGCACGCCGTCTCTACGAAAAGAACCGCGTTCGCGTGCTGGTGGATGTCGACTACCAGCCCGTGCCGGTCATGCCGCGCCTGTCGCCAATGACCGGGCGGGATCTCGACATGTCCTTATGTGGACTAAGAAGCATGTCGCCGATCCACATTCAGTACCTCAAGAACATGGGTGTCGGGGCGACGCTCGTCGTCTCGCTGATGGTGGGCGGCAAGCTTTGGGGCCTGATCGCTTGCCATCATTACTCGGTACGCCATCTGCACTACGAAACACGCACTGTCTGCGAGCTACTGGCTGAATCGATCGGCACGCGCCTGGCGGCGTTGGAGAGTTTCTTGCTGGCCCAGGCCGAGGTACCGGTCCGGCGCCTGGAACAGCGCATGGTCAGTGCGATTTCGCGGGAGGGCGATTGGCGAAGCGCCCTCTTCGAGAATCCGGAGACCCTGTTACGCGCGGTCGACGCGGAAGGCGTCGCGCTGTTGTTCGAAGACCAGATTATGACGGCCGGTGAAGTGCCGGGCTCGCAAGCACTGCGCGACATCGGCGCCTGGCTGGACAAGACGAACCGCGGCACGGTTGTCTTCTCGACTTCGCTGGGGCTGGACGAGCCTGGGTTCAGCTACCTGACGGCCGTCGCCAGCGGCATCGTTGCCGTGCCGATCTCGAACATGCCCAGCGAGTGTCTCATCTGGTTCCGGCCCGAGCGCGTGCGCACGGTTGTATGGGGCGGTAATCCCTTCAAGCCGGTTGTCATCGGCGACGACCCCTCGGATCTGTCGCCGCGGCGTTCGTTCGCGAAGTGGCATCAACTGGTCGAAGGCACGTCGGAGCCGTGGACACCTGCCGACCTGGCGGCGGCGCGCCTGATCGGCGAATCACTCACCGATATCGTGTTGCAGTTCCGTTCGGTGCGCTTGCTGATTGCGCAGAACCAGTACCAAAAGTTCAGCCGCGAGGTTCGCGCCTCCAACCCGCCCGTGGTGATCGCGGATGCCGGCGGACGTATCTTGATCACGAACGAGCAGTTTCAGCGTCTCTTGGGGGTGTCGCACCCGCATGTCGAGATGATTGGCGATCTGCCGATGCACTTCACCGATGCGGAAGGCGTGCGCCAAAACCTGCGCGAGGTTCTCAAACACAAGAGAATGTGGCGGGGCGAGGTCAGCATCGAGAACGAATTGGGCGAGACACGAACGCTGCGTGTACGCGCCGATCCGGTCTTCACCCCGTCCGACGATGTCATCGGCGTCGTGCTCTTGTTCACCGACCTGACAGAGCGCAAGTCCGCCCAGGCCGCGCGCCGCAGATTCCAGGAAAGCATCGTCGAGCTTATCCAGGTCGGTGATGTTCGCCTGGATTCAAAAGAAGACGTTCAGTACCAAAGGCTGGTCTCATCGGTTGTCGGCAACGCACAGCTCGCCGCGCTCGAGATCACCGACAGCCTCGACCTGCCCCATATTCCCAGCCTTCTGGGCAACGTCAAGGCGTCGGTGTTGCGCACGACCGAATTGCTGGAGCACCTTGCCTGGCACAGCCATCGCGAGCCCGGCGACGAGGACTAGCGAACCTCGTGGTCAGGTGACGATGCCGGCCGGCGGCATCAGTGGCCGTCAATCGCCCGGCGACGTCGCGCCAAGAGGTTCCCGAACCGCGGCATGCGGTGCACCGGCAGCGGCCTGAACCGCTTTCGAGACATCGATGTTCAGGCGAAACGCCGTTGCCGTCTCATCGACAACGCCCCGCACGTCGTCGAGGTCGCGGCCGACCTGATCGATTGCGTCGCGATAGGTTTCCTTGAACGCGTTGATGTCGGCGATGTCGGGAAAGTCGTAGAACGACAGCGCATCCGGCCCAAGGCCAAGGGAGCGCGCCAGCAACCGCCGCAGTATCTGGCCACCGCTCAGGTCACCGAGATAGCGGACATAGGCATGCGCGATCAGGCGCAGGCAATCGTTCGCGGCGACATCGGCAATGCGGTTGGCATAACGCTCGCCCGCGCCCAACAGCGGCAGCGTTCGGTGCCAGTAGGGCCCGATCATGACGCGCAGATCGCTCTCGATGGCTTGCGCGCGGT
>JANQGO010000225.1 GCA_028277285.1 Alphaproteobacteria bacterium
ACGATCTGCTCCTCGGTGAACTTCGATCGCTTCATCGTCCGGTCCTCTCCTCGGGCCGGACTCTAGCCTCAGATGGAGGAGAAAGCGGGGGTCAGAGCAATCACATGTCATCGGATTTCTGACGTTTGGTGCGAGGATTTATGGTCTGGGCCGATTCGTTTGGCTTTCCGTAGGGCCAGGGCATGGGGGATCGGGTCGCAGAGCAGAAAGCCGTGCTATGGATCAATCACGGAACAGACCAAGCAACTTATGTTGGCATGTGAGGCGAGCGAGGTCGCTGAGGCTGCTATGACGGCCAAAGCGTGACTAAGCTCGATACCGTTCGACAGGCCCCGTCATCTTTCTATGATGCCGGGCTGATCCAAATCTAAAGTCCAGAACCGAAGCCAAGTCGGTCATGATCGATAACTGGCCGGGCGAAGGCCGCCGCTATCGACCACATGGGTGTCCGCTCCTTCGACCCGGTCGGTGTTCTGGCAACTGACGATTTCGAAGCCGGACGGTCCCCGCCGCGTGACCATCGAGATGACTGCCACGCGGTGGCCTGCTTCCGAGCCGTTCAGGCCGAACTGACCGTCAAGGGTCGAGACGGTGTGGACGATGTGAATGTCCGGCGTAAGCGCGCGGACGGCCAATTCGGTGATCTCGACCCTGGCGTTCTGAAAGATGCGCCGGAAGCCGTAATCATGGGCCTTGCGAATGGCCTTGCGGCTGCGCCACCAAAAGCCCACGACATTGACGAAGTCGGCATCCTCGGCGAACAGCGCACCGATGCCGTCGGCATCGCCCTCGTTCCACCGGTCGAAAAAGGCGCGAGCAACAGCTTCTCCGCTTTCGAACATGGCCTGTTCCCTCGGGCAATGCCGATGGACGGCGGACCGTCGCCGCGATCGAGTCACCCCATCGCCGCCGCCTTGGCGTCCTCACCCCAACCGGCGTGTTGCAGATAGGTCTCGAAAGTCATCGCATCGGGGTTGAAGCGGCGCATATAGGCCGGCGCGCCATCCATACCGAACGTGTCGAAGTAGCGATACATCAGCATGAGGTCTTCGCCCTGTTCGGCGATGCATTGCTCCCGGCTCATCTGCTCGTAGCGCAACGCCCGGCCGGTGATGCGCGACAGGGTCGCGGTGATCTCTTCCATGCTCGACACGTCGCCGGTGAGCGGCATGACCTGACCGATCCAGACATCCGGGTGCTCGAAGGCCGTCACGGCCATAGCGGCGATATCCGCGACGGCGACCTGACGGTAGCGCGTGTCCGGACGGATCGGATAGCGCACGACGCCGCTATCCAGGATCGCCTGCCGATCCCATTCCCAATTGTCCATGAAGGCGGCGGGCCGGAACACGGTCCACGGCGTGTCGAGCGCGCGGACCCGGGTTTCGACCTGCCATTTGCTCTCGAGATGCGGCACGCCGGTGTTGCGATCCATCGTCGAGGCACCGCTATAGACGATGTGTTCGATGCCGGACGCGGCTGCGGCTTCCGCAAGGTTGAGGCCCTGGCGTCGTTCGGCCTGGACACCGGCTTCCAGGAAGTCCTGGACCGAGAACAGCGCGCCCGCGCCGGCAAGTGCGCGATCAAGCGATACGCGGTCTTCCAGATCGGCGCGAACCACCTCCGCGCCCTTCGCAGCGAGTGCATGGGCGACCGGCTTGTCCGGGTTGCGCGTGAGCGCCCGGACCTTATGGCCGCGTGCGAGAAGACGATGGGCGACGGCGCCGCCCTGTTTACCGGTCGCGCCGGCAACGGCGACCGGGCGGTCATGGATCTTGGTGGTCGACATGATGAAGGCTCCCTGCATGGATGATGCGGGGAAGATAGATGCTGCAAATCAGCCTATAAGATCGTCAATCGCGCACTGGACGCGCATTTTTGCAGTATTATGCGGTGACGCGTTTCATCGTTTGCACAAAGGCCTGCACCTTGGCGGAGCGATGCAGATCCACATGGGTGACCGCCCAGACCTGTTCATGCCAATCGTCTTGCGCCGGCGCCAGTTCGACGAGCCCGGCGGTCTCGGCCATCGTCCTGGGCAGGAAGCCCGCGGCAGTGCCGGCACGCACGGCGGCCCACAGTGCCGCGATGCTGTCGCTGGTGATGACGACCTGCTCGGGCGGGATGCTCTTACGCATCCATTCGAAGTATGGCGTGGACGGCGCATGGTGCCCCGGTCCGGCGAACCGGTCGGTGTCCGTTGCCGGTCCATAGAGCCCGACCGGCAAACGCCGTACCGGCAGCACGACATTGTCGGGATGGTCCGGCTTGGGACCGATGCGGAAGGCGATGTCGGCCTCGCCATATTCCAGCTTCAGCACCCGGTCGCTGCTGACCAGATGAACCCGGACACGGCCGTGTTCCGCCTGAAACGCCGTGATCGTCGGCAGGACCGTCGGGACCAGCACGTCGAGGCAGGTGACGGTGAGAACGCCCGTCAGATCGCCGATGCCGCCTCTCGCCAAGCGGAAGAGCTCGCCGAGCTGCGCGTCGGTCGCGTCGGCGATGCGAAGCAGGTCACGGCCCAGTTCGGTCGGTGAGAAGCCGCGGGCATGGCGCTGGAAGAGTTTCGCGCCGAGCGCGGCCTCCAAGGAGTCGATATGACGGGTGACCGTTGCCCGATGCACGCCAAGCGCCTCAGCAGCGGCGCTGATGGTGCCAAGCCGGGCCACCTGAGCGGCCGTTCGGATGTCATCCCAGTTATCCATGCTGCATGAATGCGCACAATACGCGCGTTTGCTCCCATTGTAGGTATGAACGCAACAATATGTATCGGGGCTCAACAGTTCAAGCCGGAGCCCACCCGTGTTCACTGCCACCCCCCACCCGCAACTCAGCTTGTGCGCCATACTGTCGGAGACGTCTCCCATAGTGCGGCTCGCCGTGCCCGTGATTGTCGGGCTCATCTCGGGCACGCTGATGGGTGTCGTCGACACGCTGATGATCGCGCCGCTCGGAACCGACGCGCTGGCGGCGACCGGCCTTGCGACCAGCGCTCTGATCATCGTGCATTCCGGTCTGTTCGGCCTGTTGTCGGTCGTCGCCGTCGCCGTGGCTCAGGCTCACGGTGCGAAGGATCGGCAGGCCCTCGGAGCGCATCTGACGAATGGCTTGGTTCTGGCGGCTCTGGCGGCGCTGACGGTTGCCGGGGCCATGGTGTCGGCGTTCCCGGGCTTCTCGCTGCTCACGTCATCGCCGGCGGTGCTTGACGCGCTTTTTCCCTACTGGTGCGCCATGGCGGCGATGACCGTGCCCTATGCGCTCTTTGGCGTGTTTCGCGGCCTCTACAACGCCGTCGACCGACCATGGATCACCGTCTGGATCGGGCTCTCAGGTGTAGCCGTAAACATCCCGCTCAACGCGCTTCTCATCTATACTGCTGACCTCGGGCTGTTGGGCGCCGGGCTGGCGAGCCTCGCGGCCAAGAGCATGGCTCTGCTGATCGCGGCATGGCACTGGCGCCGCGCACCAGGCATGGCCGTCCATCGGCAACCGGCCGGTTGCCGCTGGGCGCCTGTGCTATAGACGGCGAAGCCATCGCGTCGACCATAACAGGGCGCGAAACCGTGGACGGAGAAATCGCGCGGCTTTTGGGTTACTGGCGCGTGGCGTTATTCGCTGGTGCCGGTCGGCTTCAAACCGTGCCAGATCAACCTGATCGTTTCGCGCCGGCGTTTCCCGTCGGGCGGCGTCTTCAACAGAGCGGCGGACAAGGCTTCTCCGTGCACGACGGAAATCAGAAGCCCGGCCATGGCGCTGCCGTCGCCTTTGCGGATGCAGCCCTTTTGGGCCAGGTCGCCAAGCCGTGTGCTGAGGGCGCGGACCAAGCCGGACTCCATCATCGGCCCATGCGCGTCGGCCAGGTGATCCGCGTGGAACGCCGTGTGGGTCGCCAGTTGAACGAAGAGCGGCGCCACGGTTTCGAAGTACCGATAGAGACGCCCGGCGACATCGGCGAGATAGGCTTCCGTTTCCTCGGGCTCTCGCGGCGGCTCGCCGAGCAGGCCGTCAAGGTCCGGCGGCGGCGGCGCCATGGCGGTGAAGAAGAGATCGTCCTTGGAGCCGAAGCGCTGATAGAGAACGGCCTGCGAGATACCGGCCGCGTCGGCGATTTCGCGCGTCGTGGCGAACTGGCCGCGATCGAGAAACGCCAGGCGGGCCGCTTCGAGAATGTCCTCGTCTTCGACGGTGCGTGCTCTTCCCATTTGGCGTTACCCGTAAGCCTCATTCATAGGCGATTGCGTCACAAACCGGCGTCCTCATAGCGCGCCGCGCCGGGCCGATACAGGCGATCAGCGTCAACACCGCGACCAGTACGGTCCACGCCAGAACGCCCGTCGGAGAAAACACCAGCGGCAAGGTCAGATGAAGACCGTGACTTCCCACAAGAGTGGCGACGGCCATCGATAAGGGGACCGAAAGGACGCCCGCGAGGAGAACGCTGGCGAGCGCGATGGCGTAGCCTTCGGTGAGGATGAACGTGCGCACGGCCGCCGGACGCGCGCCCATAGCGCGGATGACGCCGATCTCCCGCGTCCGTTCAAGGACGTTCAACCCCATCGACGCAGCAAGGCCCAATCCGCCGACGATGATTGCTGCGAGCGCTGCCGTCGAGAGTAACGCCAGCAGGATCGCGAAGTGGTCGACCATGGCCTGCCGCAATGAGGCCCTCGTGAACAGGAGCGCCGGCATGGAGCCTGCGTCCACGATCACCTCCTCGATCTGGCTGGCAAGGCGATCTTCCGCATCGGGATCGGTGATGACCCGGATGACGCCCGCGAGGCCATCGGCGCCCGCCAGTTCGGCGAAGGTGGGCGGGTTCGTGTAAAGCGACGGCTCGGCGACCTCTTCGATGACGCCGACGATACGCCCATTTACCGAACGTGGGCCAAGTGCGAGTTGCACGTTGGCCCCGATGACCAGCGCGGGTTCTATGGCCTGAAGGTTGCGGTTGACGACGAGGTCTCCGATTTGTGCCGCCTCTGGCCAACGTCCTTCGACGATCGGCACGTCGAGCAATGCGGTGTCGGCCGGCGGCGCCAAAAGACCGTATCGCCCGCGACTCCGATCAGCACTCTCTTGCGTGTTCAGCGCAACCAGAGCGCCGCCCCAGGCCTCCGCATGGGAGACGCCCGGCAGGCCGCTGATGTCGGCGAGAAGGACCGTTGCGTCGACGGGCCTCAGGAGCCGGGCATCGATGTCATCACCCCGGCGGTCCAGCGACCGGTCGACGGCGGCGATGAGGCTGACATAGACGTTCGCGGCCGTCATGAGCGCCGCGCCGCCCAGCGCCAGGGCGAACAGCGTCACCCAAAGCCGCGCCGGGCGGCGAAAGCTGTTGCGCACGGCCAGCACGGTGGGTCGCCCCAGACCGCTGAGCAAACGGCCCAGGCGTGTCTTGGCGCGCCCGCGTGTCCTGGGCGCCGTGATGCCAGGGTCCTGCAAGGCTTTCTGCACCGGCATGCGCGCGGCGCGGGCGATCGGGATCGCGGCGGCGACAAGTGGCACGGCCAGGCCGATGCAGACGATCATAAGCAAGGTCGGAGTCCCGATCGCATAGCTGGCCACATCGAGGTTGAGCTGCTGTGCGGCATAAGTCGAAAACGACCGGGCGCCGAGCAAACCCGCGCCAAGACCGATGGCGACGGCCGGCACGGCGAGAGCGGCGATCATGGCCAGATAGATCGCGGCTATATCCGATGATCGCGCGCCTATCGTCTTCATCACGCCGATCTGGCGGGCCTGTCGGGCCAGGAAGGCGGCAATAACGCTCGCCGCAAGCGCGCCGCTCAGCACCAGCGCCA
>JANQGO010000242.1 GCA_028277285.1 Alphaproteobacteria bacterium
ACGGTGTGGTCGGGCCCGCTTCTGGCTTATGCCCACAGCGGCACGTTCACGCCACCGGATTGGACCTTCCGCGACGTCATCGAACCGGCGCCCTATGCCGAGGCGGCGGCCGGCTGGGTCGCCGAGCAAGGCGTCCAGATCGTCGGCGGCTGCTGCGGCCTGACGCCCGACCACATCCGGGCACTGAAGGAACGGCTGAACTAGCGCTGGTCCGCTTACGCGGAGACGGCACCGGCCCACCCCCCTCCCGGCCACCCATGGCAGCATCCTCGGGGTGGCCTCGGCGAAAACGCCTCTCGGCGTTTTGCCCCGGAGGGAGGGGGAGTGGGCCGGTGATGCCAACCAAACAGCGAACGCGCCGTGACAGCTAGCGCAGGATCGCGAGGTCGTTGACCACGAGGCGGCCGTTGTCCATCGACCAAGCCAAGCTGACGGTCTGACCCGGCTGGACCAACGGGGCGCTCAGGCCCTTGGCGAGGTGATAAATGACGCCGGTGTCCAGCGTCAGGGTGCCGGCCTTGGCGTCGATGGCCGTCACGATGCCGGTTTCCGTTTCGCCCGCATAGGCCCAAGACGATACCGCCAGCGAAGCCGAACAGGCGGCCGGGAGAACGAGGTCACGCATGGTCTTTTCAATCCTTGCTGCGCACCGGCGGTTTCTTGGCCCGCCCGATGACGATCGGTTAGACGCTTGAGCGGGCTCCCACAGCCCGCCGTTTCAAGCGTCCTATCTGGGACCGAAAAGCCGCCGGTCAATCGTCTGGATCAAGGTCTTTTCATGGCAATCCAGAGGCTTCACGCAACTCTGCCATGCTTCCGCAGCGCAAGGCCTGCCGCCAGATACATGATGATGTAGACGATGACGCGATAGACCACGGCGCTGCCCGGCGGGATGCAGATGAAGCTCATGCCGGTCAGGCCGCGCCGGCCGATCTCGTGCGCGATGCGAATGACCTCGTAATCGGTCATGCCGACCGGCTCGGCGAGCTCGCCCAGGATGTCGCCGGGCGCCGGTCCGGCACCGCCGATGCAGTCCATGTCGAAGTGGACGTACTGGCCCTTGGTGCCGTCATAGGCCTGGTCGAGCGCCTTGACCAACCCTTCGATGCCGAGGCCGGAGCGAAGCTCCCACGAGCTGATGAAACGCGCGCCGTCGTTCAGGTAGCGCCTAACGATGCGCTTGTCCTCCAGCATGCCGCGCTCGCCGATCTCGACCAGGTGTTTGGGGTGCATGTTGTCGAGGAACTCGTACATCTTGTGTTTCCACGACGACGACCCGGCGATGCGCGGGTCGCCGGTCAGGTAGTCGAGTTCGTGGGCATCCCAATGGGTGTCCAGGCTGATGCAGCCGACCGGGCCGTCGGTGTGCTCGGCGACCGGCTTGGCGATGGCGAAGCTGCCGCACGGGCTGTTCTGGCCGACGACGATGGGCACGGCGCCGGCGTTCAAGGCGTCGTTGACCTTGGCCTCGACCGCGGCCTGGGCGGCCAGCACGTTTTCCGCCGTCGGGTTTTCCATGGCCTCGGCCGGGATGTCCGCATCGCCATAGTCGACCAGCTTGATCGTCTCGAAGACGTCGAGGTCGAAGTCCTGGATGTAGCCCGACGGATAACGCGCCGACTGCTGGCGCACGCGCTTGGGCGCGGCGATCCAATCCTCCATCGGCACGCCCGCATACATGCCGCCGGTGGCCGCCACATAGGGCGCGCCGATGACCGCGATATCGGCGCCCTTCAAATCCGCCGGCGTTTTGGCGACCGGCTGACTCATGAAGCTCGGCGTTTCCGGCGCCAACAGCGGATACTCGCGCCCGGCGGCGAAACTTGTCGAGGTAAAGGTGTTCCAATCCGGATAGCTACTCATCATCGTCGTCCTTTTCTTCGAACTGTCCTTCAAAACCCAAAAGCGGGCAGTTGCGCCGGCGGCACGTGTGGCGGTCGCATAGCCGGCACAGGTGCTCCGGTGTCGCGCCGTCATTGGTGAGTTCCGGCAACAGCCGCCCGAGCAGCGCCAGCAGCAACCGCCGCTCATGTTTGGCGAGATCGCCGGTCACGTTTTCCAGCGCGGCAATGCGCGCGGCGAGCAGACGGTCGCGGCATTCTTCGCCGAACGAGGTCAAGAAGAGCGCGAGTTCCCGCTTGTCGCGCCCGTCCCGCCTGACGACGTGACCGGCCGCCTGCAGACGATCGACCAGCCTGACGGTCGCCGACTGCGACAAGCCCAGCTGGCGCTCCAGCGCGCGCACGGTGATGCCCGGCGCCGCACCCAGAATGACCAGGGCCGTGTTGTCGGATTGGCCCAGGCCCGAAGCCTCGGTCATCGCGGTCTCGACCCTCTCGTCGAGAGCCGTTGCCAAGGCGCCCAACCGGTTGGCGACGACCTGGCGCATGCGCGGCTTTGCCACGGAACCCCTCCCTTATTGTTTGTTGGGTTCAAACCTACACCACAATGTATGCGACATGCAGCCGACAGGTATCGGCGCAGTCTTTTTGTCGGGTGAGTGTCTTCGCAACGACGCCACACAAACGGTGCCGCTCTTGATAGACTCCGCGCCAACACAAACGGGGGAGCGCGACATGACGGCCAAGCTCATCAAAGGCAAATGGGTGATCACCGATGCGGCGAACCCGGCGATCACCGACGGCGCCGTGCTGGTCGAGGGCGACCGGATCGCCGCGACCGGATCGTTCGCCGATCTCGCCGCCGCCCATCCCGACGCCGACGTCATCGGCTCCGACGACCATGCGGTGATGCCCGGCCTGATCAACGCCCACCATCATCACGGCGGCATCACCGGCATCCAGCAAGGCGTGCCCGATATGCTGCTGGAAAGCTGGATCCGCGCGCTGGACGCCGGCCGGCCGGGCGACGAACGCCTGGACGTCCTGCTGTCGTGCGCGCGCCTGTTGCGATCCGGCGTCACCAGCGTCGTCGACATGGCGTCGGGGCGCGGCACGCCCGAGGCCTGGCGCGACAGGATGACACGCGCGCTCGACGCCTACCGCGAAACCGGCATCCGTGTGGCCTTCACGCCGGGGGCCAACGATCAGGGTTGGCTTGGCGTCGGTCCCGGCGCGTGCGACCAGGATTTCCTGAAGACCCTGCCGGGCGATCTCGCCGACGCGGTGCGGCCCGAACTGCCCAACGAAAGTACCATCACGCCGGCCGACTACCTGGCCATCATGGACGAGCTGATCGCCGGTGCCGCCGACGATGACCGGGTCGCCGTCTGGTACGGACCGCCCGGCGTGCCGTGGATCACCGATCGCTTTTATGGCGACATTGCCGATGCCGCGCGCCGCCACGACACCGGCCTGCAGACCCATGTCTCGGAATCCTATTACGAGGGTCTTATGGGGCCGAAGTTCAACGGCGCGCCGATCATGCGGCACCTGCACGGCCTCGGCGTCAGCGGGCCGAACGTCTCGATCGCCCATGGTGTGTGGATCACCGAAGACGAGATGGCGCTGATGGCCGAGACCGGCACGGCGGTCAGTCACAACCCCAGTTCGAACCTGCGTTTGCGCGCCGGCACCGCGCCGCTGAACGCTTATCTCGCCGCCGGCGTGACAACGGGCCTCGGCCTCGACAACACGGCGATCGGCGACGACGACGACATGTTCGCGGAGATGCGCTTGGCGCTTCGTCTCGCGCGCAGCCCGACCTACCGGGAACCGGCGCCGTCGAACGGCGATATCCTGGCGCTCGCCACCACCGGCGGCGCCAAGCTGATGCGCCGCGACCATGAACTCGGTCGACTGGCCGAAGGTTATCTGGCCGACATCGTGCTGGTGCGCCTTGACCGTATTGCCTGGCCCTGGATCGCACCGGAGGCCGATCCGCGCGACCTCGTCCTGCTGCGCGCGCGCGCCGACGATGTCGACAAGGTGCTGATCGCCGGCGAGCTGGTGCTGAACGACGGCCGCCCGACCCGCTTCGACATCGAGGAGGTGGGCCTTGAGGCCGCCGCGCTGATGGTCGAGACCGCCTACCCAGACGCTGCGGCACGGGTCGCCGCGGCCCTGATACCCCACATCGAGGCCTGGTATGCCGGTTGGGACCACAAGGAGCGGGTCACGTACCAGGCGATGAACTCGCGGGTCTGATGTCCAGGCGGCACCGGCCCACTCCCCCTCCCGACCACCCATGGCAGCATCCTCGGGGTGGTCGGGAGGGGGAGTGGGCCGGCCATGGCGACAGACAGACTAACGCCCTCGCGTCAGACGCCAGGTTTTCAGGTGGAAGCGCCAGATCAGGAGCAGCGCCGACACGCCGAGACCGAGCGCCAGGCCCCACCACAGGCCCTGCGGTCCCCAGCCGGCGACGAAGCCTAAGAGGTAACCGCCGGTGACGCCGAAACCCCACAGGCCGAAGCAGGCGAGCAGCATGGGCACCAACGTATCCTTCAAACCGCGCAGCGCCTGGACGGCGATGACCTGAAGGCCGTCGAAAATCTGGAAGATGGCAGCGACGGTGAAGAGGCTGATGGCAAGAGCGGCGACGTCGGCGTCGGCGGTTTCCAGCGCGCCCAGGAACAGGCCGATGATCGGCTCCGGGATCGTCCAGACGACGGCGGCGACGATCAGGATGATGACCGAGCCCATGGCGAGCGCCAGGAAGCCGGCGTTGCGCGACTGTTGCGGCTGGCCGGCACCGATGCCGTAGGCGACGCGGATCGCCGCCGCCTCGCCCAACGCGAAAGCGAGCACCAGACCGATATCGATGACGCCGAAGACGATCTGGCTGGCCGCCAGCGCGACGGCGCCGAACAGACCCATCAGGATGGCAACGACGGAGAACATGCCGCTTTCAGCCAGCGTGATGCCGGCGATCGGCAGCCCGTGGCGCAGGATCTCGCCCCACACCTTGGGCTCGGGGCGCTGCAGGCCCGGGAAGATCATGTAGTCCTCGATCGCTTTCGACCAGCGGACGTAAGCCGACAGGCAGGCCAGCGTGAAGAAACTGACGATCACACTGCCATAGCCCGCGCCCGCCACGCCGAGCGCGGGAAACCCGAAGTTGCCGAACACCAGCGTGTAGTTGACCAGCATGTTCAGGCCGACCGCGAGAATAGCGACGACCATGATGACGTGGGCGCGCCCGAGCGCGGCCAGGAAGTTGGCGAGCACGGCGTAGATCAGGGTCGGCGGGAACGACCACATGAAGGCATGGGCATACTCTTCCGCCGATGCCAGCACCGCGGGCTCCTGGCCGGTCCATCTCAGCACCGGCACCAGCGCCAGGCAAAAGCCGATGCCGACCACCGACATCATGGCCGCCATCCACATGCCCTGGCGCACGCACAGGCTGGCCTCCGCCTTGTCGCCTTTGCCATGGGCCTGGGCGACGAGAACGCCGACAATGGAGATGACGCCGATCGAAATCGACAACGCGTCCCACATCAGGTTGCCGGAAAGCCCGACCGCCGCCAGCTCCACCGTGCCCAGGCGCCCGACGAACATCATGTCGGTCAAATAGATGCCGAACTCGGCCAGATAGGCGGCCGCCAGCGGCGCGGCAATGGCGATCAGCGTGCCGATCTCGCGCCGCTTGGTGGGCTTCGCCGGTGACGGCGACGGTGAAGTCGATGACGTCATGGCTGGATGGCCTGACCGCCAACGGGCGTCCCGGTGAGCGCCTCCGCCTTTGTCCGCATGGTCTTAGATCCCCTGGCCGTCGGGCGGCGGCCGGGCGGATTATGGGCTTGGACCTTCACGCGCGGCAAGCCCCCGGCCGGAAGCAGTCCGGCGAGCGGCGCGGTCGGACACTTGCGATGACCGCAAAAAACACATAGGTCCACTACATGCTGATGCGCCCCGCAGGACGCCGCCTTCATCACCTGGTCTTGGTCGCCGCCATGGCTGTCGGGCTGGCATGGGCGTCACCGACCGCCGCCGATATCGAGGCCGACATCAACGCGGCCTTCGCCGCCGCCGAGGCGGGCGACATCACCGGTGCCCACGAAAAACTCACGGCAATCATCCGCTCCGGCGAACTGCCGCCCGAGCGTCTGGCGATCATGTACTTCAACCGCGGCGTCGCCCGTCAGCTGATGGGTCAACTTGGCGACGCGGTCGACGATTTCGACCAGGCGATCGCCCTTGCGCCGGCTTACGCGGACGCCCTCTATAACCGCGGCGAGACCCTGCTGGTGCTGGGTCAGCCGGAAGCCGCGTTCGGCGACTTCGAGCGCGTCATCCTGTTGCAGCCCAATGCGCTGGACGCGCGCATCTCGCGCGCCGATGCCATGCTGGCCATGGGCCGGCCGAAAGAAGCGCTCGATGCCTATACCGAAGTCTTGGAGTACGACCCCACGCTTCTCTACGCCTATGTCGGGCGCGCCCGAGCCTGGCGTTCCGTCGGCAATCTCCAACGCGCGGTGGTCGACTACATCGCCGCCTTGAACATCACGCCCGGCGACCCCGACCTCTTGGCCGAGCGCGGCACCGTCTTGGCCGAACTGGGCGACCACGAAAGCGCGCTCAGCGACTTCAACAAGGTGCTCGCGATCTATCCCGATCAGGCCGGCGCGCTCTACGGGCGCGGTGTCGTCTATGGCCAGCAGGGCAGCTACGAACTGGCGCTCGCCGACTTCAATTATCTGATCGAGATCGCGCCGGAACTGGGCGATGCCTATTTCATGCGCGGCATGGCCAGGCTCGCCATGGGCGACGAGCTCGGCGCCGAGGACGATTTCATGAGCGCCTACGCCAACGGCGCGCAGAACGACCGCCTCGACGCAATCCTGAGGGAACGCGGGATTATCGAGTAACGGGCTCCGCCTATCGGCGTAAGAGACGCCGCAGCACCGGTGGCAGTTTTCCTTCCAGCGCCAGGATAGCGACGATGACGAGCGCCGCGCCGGCGAGCTGCGCCGGGGTCATCACCTCGCCCAACAACAGGGCGGCGAGCAACAGGGTCGAGACCGGACCGATGGTCGAGACGAGTGCGGAGCGCGACGCGCCGACCCGGCGGATGCCTTCGGTGATCAGCAGGAACGGCATGACCGAGCAGAACAGCGCCATCGCCGCGATCATGATGAACGCGCTCCACGACATGGCAAGCGCCTCGACCGGCGTCGTCACCACGAACTGCGTCGTCGTGCCGATGACGGCGCCGGTCACCGCGCCCATCGCCATGCGCGCCGAACCGAGTCTTGGTCCCAGCGCCTGGTTGATCATGAAATAGATGGCGAAGGCGAACGCCGAGCCAATCGCCCAGAGACCGCCGATCAGGTTGGTGTGAAACAGTTCGCCGTTGGCGACGCCCATGACCAGAACGATACCCGCCTCCGCGCCGACCAGCGCGACAAGCTGGCGCGCCGGCGGCCAGCGGCGGCGCCGGATCGAGTCGAAGGCCAGCACGAAAATTGGGAAGCTGAACAGCAGCACGCGCTCGACCGAGACATCGATCAGCGCCAGCGCGGTGAAGTCGAGGTAACCGGCGAGCCAGTAACCGATCAGTCCGCCGCCGAGCGCATAGAGAAAATCGCGCGGCGCCATGGCGAGGTTTGCGATCCCGCCGCGCAGCGCCGCCGCCGCCAGCACCATCATCGGAAACGCCAGGCCATAGCGCACCGCCATCAACGTCACGACATCGACGCCCTCGGCATAGATGTACTTCGCCAGAATGCCCTTCAGCGACAGCGCAAGCGCGGAGATGACGACACACGCGATGCCGATCAGCTCGGTGCGGCGTGTCGCCTGCGCGGCGGCGTCCGCCGACGTTGTGGAATCGTGACCGCTCATGGCGAGCGTCTTTAGCCCGCGCTGCCGGTGCGCGTCCAACGTCGCTTGCTTGTCGTCAGCCTTTGGGCCCGTCCGGCCTGGTGACGACATAGATTCCCGCAGGGATCATGCAGGCGGCCTGGATGGCGAGGATCCACCAGGCGAGGCCGGCTATCAGGCTGACGATGAAGGTCAGCGCCATCACGCTACAGCCGGTGATCTTGTACGGCCGGGCGATCGCGCCATGGGCCTCCCAGTCGTGGATCAGCGGGCCGAACCGGGCATGGCTGACCAGCCAATGGCGCAGGCGCGGCGACCCCTTGCCGAAGGCGAAAGCGGCCACGATGACAAGGGGTGTCGTCGGCAGGATCGGAAGAAAGATGCCGACCGCGCCCAGCGCCAGCGCCGCCCAGCCGAGCGTCAGCCACAGCACGTCGCGGTGGCGCCGGCGTCGTGTCTCGACGATTGCGTCAATCTCGTCGGGCATGGCTGGCCAATCCGGCCACGGCGCCTCGTCAGCTGTCGGGCGCGATCAGCGGGCCAAGCGGCTTGCCGGCCATGATGTGGACGTGGAAGTGGGGCACCAGTTGACCGCTGGCGGCACCCTGGTTCGCGATCAACCGGTGGCCTTCGGCGGTGACGCCCAGGTCGTCGCAGATCGTGGCGACGGCGCGCCAGAAACCGACGATCTCCGCGTCGGTAGCCTTGGCGTGGAAATCGTCATGGGCGATGTACTTACCCTTCGGGATCACCAGCACATGCACCGGCGCTTGCGGCGCAATGTCGTGGAACGCCAGCACATTATCGTCTTCATAGACCGTCTTGTTGGGCAGGTCGCCGCGCAGGATCTTGGCGAAGATGTTGTCGTCGTCATAGGTCTGGAAGTCGATCGCCATGGTCTGGGCCTCCGCCGGATGTCACGAAATCGCCTAACACAGGGCCGCGAAACTGTCACGAAGGGGTGGCAGGTTCCGCGCCGCGATGACCGACCACCTTCGGGAGATCGAGACCGTGACCACCATGACCGACGAACCGACATCGCGATGTCGGAAGGTGTCCGACACGCGGCGCGGCGGTGTGAGTTGCGCATCAAGGGAACGCGCGCCGGCCTTCAAGCTGATGCCTGGACCGCTCGTCTATCTGTCGCTGGCGGCGCGTCGGACGTTCGATTAGGCGGCGACGCGCCCGCGCCGCTGCCAAGCCAGCCCACTCCCCCGCCCGGCCACCCATGGCAGCATCCTCGGGGTGGCCGGGCGGGGGAGCGGGCTGGCGATGGAGCCAAATCAGATAGCCTTAGGCGGCGACGCGGCCGCGCTCGATGACCAGATCGAGCCAGCGCGACGAGACCGCGTTGCAGAAGGCCCGCGAGTCCTTCTCGTGCGCGGCGAAGTCCGCCTCCCAGCGATCGAGGTACCAGGCGTGGTGGGCCTCCAGCTCTGGCCGCACGCCGGGCATCCACTGGTGCCACAGCTCGGTGCTGACCTCGAAATGGCACTGGAAGCCGTAGCTGGCGCCTTTGCGGAAGGCCTGGTTCGGACACTTTTCGCCGGTCATCAAAACATCGGCGCCCGGCGGAATGTCGAACGTGTCCTCGTGATACTCCATCAGATACTGGGCGGGCGCGAGCCCGGCCAGCAGCGGATCGTCCTTGGCGCTTTCGGTCGCCGTCAGCTCGGTGAAGCCAAGCTCGGTCCAGCCCTGCTTGTGCACCCGGGCACCGAGCGCGCGCGCCAGCACCTGGGAGCCCAGGCAGACACCCAGAATCGGCTTGCCGTGCTCATGGACGGCGCGGGCGAAGATGGCGGCATCCGCCAGATAAGGATGGTTGCCGTCGTCCTCCGCATACTGGGCGCCGCCCAGCATGACCAAACCGTCGAAGGCCGCGTCGGAGGCCGGCAGCGCCTCGCGCTTGTCGGGACGCACGGTGAGGGTTCGAACGCCCGCCGCCTCGAAGGACTCGGCGATGACGCCCAAATGGCAGCCCGGATAGAACTGCAATACCAGGATTTCGGTCATGTCTCTGGTTATCGTGTCCCGCGCGCGGCGACAAGATGGAAAGCGGCGGCGAACCGGTGACAAAAGCATGACCTGTCATGCAGAAAACGCATGGTCACTGTGCATGTGCAGCATTTGTAAAATGCAATAAATTCACCATATTAGCTTTGTCGAGAGCACAACGCTTTCGCAGTGCAGCAAGATCGGGCGATGGGCTTTTTGGCCCATTGAAAGGTCTTGCTGACGATCTTGATTGAGGAGAAACACCATGTTGCGAGATGTGATGAACAGCTATCGCAGCTGGCGGCGCCAGGCCAAGACCCGTCGGGAATTGGCCCGTCTCGATCCTCGCCTGCGGGCCGATATCGGCCTGCCGGATCAGGGTGACCCGACGCTGGTTGGTACCAGCTGGTTCGCCCAGCCGCGCGACCGGTTCTAACCGGGAGGCGGCAGGGATCGCGATGGAACAGCCCGCTTGCTGTGACAACGCTTCGGGCCGGGACTGAACCACCGTCTTCCGCGCGTATGCCGGGAGTGGTGCAAGGTCCCGGCCTTTTCTTTTTCTTGAACTTGCAAACACCGTGGCCACTGGAAAGGCTCCGTTGCTGTTTCGTGTGCAACCCACTGTGCAATAAACAACCATTTCCCCACTGTTGACACGGTGTTCTATCCGAAATAGAACATCATTCATGCGCAGACAAGAGCTTAGAGACTGCCTTTTGGAGTTAGGTGTTCGCCAAGCCGAATTCGCGGACCTTCTGGACGTTACCCCTCGCGCCGTAAGTCTCTGGCTCAGCGGATCACGCAGCATACCCGGACCAGTTGTGGCCTATGTTGAGCTTCTGAGATCTCTTCCCGTTGGAATGCGGCAAGCCGAACTGGCCAAACTAACGAAGCGGAGTAGAACAATGAAAGATGGAATGTATGCCATTAGCTTTGCTGGCCAAGCTGGCGTCGGCGTCGGGACTTTGGTGTTTGATGGCGGAAGGATCTTTGGCGCCGACGCTGGTGGCGGAAAGTATGATGGGGCATACGAATTCAACGAGAATACAGGAAAAGTCGACGTCAAGATCCGTGTCGAGCTGCCTGCAAATCGTCCGTCAGTGATTGGTGTGGTCAATCCGTTCGATTGGGCCTTAGAAGTTTCAACTGAACTCGATCCCGATCAGGACTCCGGTGAGATTACTGTTTTGACAAATCTTGATCGGAAAATTGCAGCGACGTACGCGTTCTTGCGGCCCCTTCCAGCCGCGGCGTGAACCATCCAATGGCGTAACTCTGCTTGGCTGTCTCGTTGCTTGACAGTTTGGGCCGGCCCGGCGATGAGGCGCCATGGAGACCATGACGCTTGAACGTCTGCCGTTGCGCGCCCGCGGCAAGGTTCGCGACATCTACGAGCTCGACGAGGCCCGGCTGCTGCTGGTCGCCAGCGACCGGTTGAGCGCGTTCGATGTCGTCTTGCCGACGCCGATCCCCGACAAGGGGCGTCTTTTGACCGGGCTGAGCCTGTTCTGGTTCGACTTTCTGAACGACGTCGTCCCCAACCACATCATCGGCACCGATCTGACCGAACTGGACGTCACCGACGACGAACGCGCCTGGCTCGACGGGCGTGCCGTTATCGTGCGCAAGGCCGAGGTCCTGCCCGTCGAATGCATCGCGCGCGGCTATCTGGCCGGCAGCGGCTGGAAGGATTACGGCGCGACCGGCGCGATCAGCGGCGTTGCCTTGCCCGCCGGGCTGCGCCTGGCGGACCGCCTGCCCGAACCGATCTTCACGCCCTCCACCAAGGCCGAAGTCGGCACCCACGACGAGAACATCGACTTCGAGACCGCCGCCGCCAAGGCCGGCGGCGCATTGATGGCGCAAGTCCGCGAGATCACCCTGGCGCTTTATGGCCGCGCCCGCGATCACGCCGCCGAACGCGGCATCATCATCGCCGACACCAAGTTCGAGTTCGGCCTGATCGACGGGTCGCTGACCCTGGTCGACGAATGCCTGACATCCGACAGTTCACGGTTCTGGCCGGCCGATTCCTGGGCGCCCGGCGCCTCGCCGCCTTCGTTCGATAAACAATTCGTGCGCGACTGGCTGGAGAACGAGTCGGACTGGGACAAAACGCCGCCGGGACCGGCCCTGCCGCCGGACATCGTCGAACGCACGAGGGCGAAGTATGTCGAGGCCTATGAAAGGCTCTCAGACCGGCAGTTTTCCTAGCCTAGAGCAGATCCTGTTTTGGTGGAATCGCTCCGCGATTCCGTCAAGACAGGTGAATCTGCTCTAATCTTAGATGGAGAGCGGATTCACATCGTTGGGTGTAACCGTCGGACGGTTCCACCCCACGATGATCCGCTCTACGAGCTATGCTGGCGGCGCATGCCAGCATTGATGTTCGACCAATTGTCGCCGTCTCGCCAAAACCCCACTTTTTCTGCCAGATAACGGTCGATCCAAGGGGTCGGCCAAACGCCTGCTTAAGGAAAGGGCGAGACAATGAATCAGATTACAGAAACCGTCCGTCGCCTGCGCGACCGCTCCATCCTTCGCCGCGAGATGGGCCTGCTTTCCGACCATCAGCTGCGCGACATCGGCATGGAGCGTATCGACGTGCCGAACACCGGGTTTGTCTATCGGCGCACTGCCGGTTGATGACGATCAAGGCCGCACCACCAATGGGTCTTTGCCTGAAAACGGTGCGCGTCCTATAAACCACCCGGCTTCGGTGACCGTAAGTTACGGCGACACACGAACGTAAGAGGCTTAGAGCAGATCCTGATTTGACGGGATTGCTTCGCGCTTCCGTCAAGGCAGGTGAATCTGCTCTAGTCATAGATAAAGAGCGGATTCACATGGTCAGATGGAACCGCCAAGCGGTTCCATCTGACCATGACCCGCTCTAGGGTTCGACAGGCTCTTGTCCCGGTGTGCGGGACGCCGTCGAATGCTTTCGAGATCGGCGAAGACCCCCGGGGATCGTGGCGATCCCGATTCCTGCTGTTCTTGGCCGCAAGACGTCCGGACCTGGTGGTTGTATGAAGTCGTCACATATCCTTGCCGTCGTTTTGGCGGTCGCGGTTGTTGCTTGGGTGCTGTCGGGTCAGCTGACCAGCGAGACACCGGCGACGGCTGACGTCACGACGACGGAAGCCGGCACCGACGAGACGGCCGATGCGGCGGCGCCCGCCGAGGTCCGCGTTGGCACCGTCAGCGCGGCCCCCTACAGCCTTGAACTCGTTGTGACCGGACGCACCGCGGCAAGCCGTGATGTGGAACTGGAGGTCGAGACCTCCGGCCGCATCATTGAGATCGCTGTTTCGGAAGGCGATCAGGTGGCCGAGGGCGATCTTATCGCCCGAATCGCCCAGGACGACCGCCCCGAGCGGCTGGCCCAGGCGCGTGCCCTGGTCGAGCAGCGCCAGATCCAGTACGACGCCTCGCAAGAGTTGATGGAAAGCGGCTGGCGCGAGAAGACCACCAACGCCCAGGACAAGGCCGAGCTGGACGCCGCCCTGGCCGATCTTGCCGCCATCCGCCTGGACATCGCGCGCACCGAAATCGCCGCGCCCTTCGACGGCGTGCTTGACGAGCTGATGATCGAGGTCGGCGATGTCGTCGACATCAACGAGACCATCGGCATGCTCTACGATCTGGATCCGGTGATCGTCGTGGCCTCGGTCAGCGAACGCGAGGTCGGCGACATCGAGGTCGGCGATGTCGGTCGCGCCCGTCTGGTGACGGGCCAGGAGGTCGACGGCATCATTCGATTCGTCTCCAAGGTCGCCGAGGCCGAGACCCGGACCTTCCGCGTCGAGTTGGAGCTGGCCAACCCTGACAGCAACATTCCCGACGGTCTGACCGCCGATGTCGTCTTGCCGCTGGACACCGTGCCGGCGCATCTGATTTCGCCGTCGGTTCTGGCGCTCGCCGATGACGGCACCATCGGCGTCAAAATCGTCGACGCCGACAACACCGTCGTGTTCGTGCCGATCACCATCGTCGCCGATACGCCGAACGGCATCTGGGTCGCCGGCCTGCCGGAAACCGCGACCTTGATCACGGTCGGTCAAGAGTTTGTCGCAGAGGGCCAGAAAGTGAAGCCGGTGACCGTCGCCGAGGCACAATGAACGGGATCATCAAGGCGGCCTTCAGCCGGCCGCGCACGATGTTGTCCCTGCTGGTGCTGATTCTGATCGCCGGCACCTTCTCCTATATCACCATCCCCAAAGAGTCGGACCCCGACATCAACATCCCGATCATCTACGTCTCGATGCATCATGAAGGCATCTCGCCCGATGACGCCGAGCGCCTTTTGGTGCGCCCGATGGAGCAGGAGCTCAAGAGCATCGAGGGCGTCAAGGAGATGGTCTCGACCGCCTATGAGAGCGGCGCCAACGTGCTGTTGGAGTTCGATGCCGGCTTCGATCCGGACATCGCGCTGGAAGACGTTCGCACCCAGGTCGACCTGGCGCGCCCGGAGCTGCCTGACGAAACCGACGAGCCGACCGTCAACGAGGTCAACCTCTCCCTGTTCCCGGTTCTGGTCGTCACCCTTTCCGGCAACCTGCCGGAACGGACGTTGCTTGGTCTGGCCCAGGATCTCGAAGAGGACATCGAAAGCATTCCCGCGGTTCTGGAAGCGACGATCGGCGGCGAACGCGAGGAGCTGGTCGAGATCATCATCGACCCGATGAAGGTCGAGAGTTACGGCCTGAACGTCGCCGAGATCGCCGACTTCATCAGCCGTTCGAACCTTCTTGTCGCGGCGGGATCGCTGGATACCGGCTCCGGCCGCTTCGCCATCAAGGTCCCCGGCCTGATCGAGAGCCTGGGCGACATCCTTGACCTCCCGCTGAAGATCGAGGGCGACGCGGTGACCCGCGTGCGCGACATCGCCGAGGTCCGTTCGACGTTCAAGGATCCGGACGGGTTCGCGCGGGTCGGCGGCGAAAGCGCCTTCACCCTGGAAATCTCGAAACGCACCGGCGAAAACATCATCGACACGATCGAACAGGTGCGCGCGGTGGTCACCCAGGCATCCGCCCTGTGGCCCGAGGGTGTCGAGGTTGCCTATTCACAGGATCGCTCCACCGACATCCGGATCATGTTGAGCGACTTGCAGAACAATGTCCTGAGCGCGGTCCTGCTGGTCATGATCGTCATCGTCTGGGCGCTCGGCTGGCGCTCGGCCGGCCTTGTCGGCGTCGCCATTCCCGGCTCCTTCCTGGCCGGCATCCTGGTCTTGAACGCCTTCGGGCTGACCATGAACATCGTCGTCCTGTTCAGCCTGATCCTGGCGGTCGGCATGCTGGTCGACGGCGCCATCGTCGTCACCGAATACGCCGACCGGAAGATGATCGAGGGCGTGCACCGGCGCGATGCCTACCGCATGGCGGCCGAGCGGATGGCCTGGCCGATCACCGCTTCGACCATGACGACGCTGGCCGCTTTCGCGCCGCTTCTGTTCTGGCCCGACATCGTCGGCGAGTTCATGAAGTTCCTGCCGATCACCTTGATCGCGACCTTGACCGCCTCGCTCTTCATGGCGCTGTTGTTCGTGCCGACCCTGGGCAGCCTGATCGGCAAGGCAAGTTCGGGCGATGCGGAAAAGATGCAGGCGCTGGCCGCCGACTCCGGCAGCCTGGACGATCTCAAAGGTTTCACCGGAACCTATATCGGCGTGCTGCGCTGGGCCTTGCGCCGCCCCGGCTTGATCCTGACCGCCGCCGTCGCCGCCCTGATCGGCGCCCAGGTTCTCTACGGCACGTTCGGCAAAGGCATTGAGTTCTTTCCGGAGGTCGAGCCGGAACAGGCGGCGCTGCAGATCCACGCGCGCGGCAATCTGTCGGTTTGGGAAAAGGACGCGCTTGTCTATGAGGTCGAGCGGCGCATCCTGGACATGGACGAGCTTGAGACGATCTACGCGCGCACCGGTTCACCGGAGGGCGCCAGCGACCAGGCCGAGGACGTCATCGGCACGATCCAGATCGAGTTCGTCGACTGGGAGGAGCGGCGCACGGCCGACGAGATCTTCGCCGACATCCGCGAGCGCACGGCCGACCTGGCCGGCATCGTGGTCGAGCCGCGCAAGCAGGAATCCGGACCGCCCGGCGGCAAGGCGATCGAGATCGAAATCGGTTCCAGCTATCCCGAGCTGATCGAGCCGGTGGTCGCCGACGTGCGCGAGCACCTGGAGCAGATGACCGGCCTGATCGACATCGAAGACAGCCGGCCCTTGCCGGGCATCGAGTGGGAGATCGAGATCGACCGCGCCCAGGCCGCCAAGTTCGGCGCGGACGTGCAGCTTCTGGGCTCGATGGTGCAGCTCGTCACCAACGGGCTTCTGCTCAGCACCTACCGGCCCGACGGGGCGCGCGACGAGATCGACATCCGCGCCCGCTTCCCGGTCGACTGGCGCACGCTCGACCAGCTTGACCGCCTGCGCATTCAGACCAATCAGGGCCTGATACCGGTCAGCAACTTCGTGATCCGTTCACCGCAGCCGAAGGTCGGCACCATCGAGCGGATCGACAGCCGGCGCGTCATGACCGTGCTGGCCGATGTCGCGCCCGGCGTCCTGGCCGACGCCAAGGTACGCGAGATCCGCGCCTGGATGTCGGAGCAGGAAATCGATCCCAGGATCTCCATCACCTTCAAGGGCGAGGACGAGGATCAGAAGAACGCCCAGGCCTTCCTGATGAAGGCGTTTGGCGTCGCGCTCTTCATGATGGCGATCATCCTGGTGACCCAGTTCAACAGCTTCTACAGCGCCTTCCTGATCCTCTCCGCCGTCGTCATGTCGACCATCGGCGTCATGATCGGTCTTTTGGTTACCGGACAGCCGTTCGGCATCGTCATGTCGGGCATCGGCGTCATCGCGCTCGCCGGTATCGTGGTGAACAACAACATCGTCTTGATCGACACGTATGACCGGCTCGCCAAGACGACGCCCGACGTCATGGAGGCGATCTTGAAGACCGGCGCCCAGCGTTTTCGTCCGGTGCTGTTGACGACGATTACGACCATCCTGGGCCTGATGCCCATGGTGCTGTCGACCAATATCAACTTCTTCTCGCGCGAGATCTCGGTCGGCGCGCCGTCGACCCAGTGGTGGACCCAGTTGGCCACGGCCATCGTTTTCGGTCTGGCCTTCGCCACCATGCTGACGCTGATCGTGACACCCAGCGCCTTGATGGCACGCGCCAACGTGCGCGCCTGGCGCCTGCGCCGCCGCGACCGCCGCGCCGCGCGCCGCGCCGAGAAAGAGGCCGCGGCCACACCCGCCGAGTAGACGCTGAACACCCTCTCCCCTTGAGGGAGAGGGCCGGGGTGAGGGGTCACGCGCGCAAGCGCGATAAGACAAACCGCATTGCCAAGATTGCCCATACCCCTCACCCGGCTCCGGCTAGGCCGCTTTGCGCCCAAGCCTCCTCATCCCTCTCCCCCAAGGGGAGAAGGAACGTGCCAGATCGAACATCGATTCTATCCGTTTCGATGAAGCGCTAGGGTGCGCGTATGTCGAACAGTCTCTCGACTCGGTTCATCGACCTGGCGCTCGCCAACCCGGCCAACAAGGCGATTCTGGAACGGCTGCCCGCGCTGGGCGTTCCGGATGCCTGGCTCGTCGCCGGCTGTCTCTATCAGGCGGTCTGGAACGACAAGACCGGGCGCGCGCCGGACGAAAACGTCAAGGACTACGACATCTTCTACTGCGATCCCTCGGACCTGAGCTGGGATGCCGAGGATACGGTCATCAAACGCGCCGACGCTCTGTTCGCCGATCTCGGTGTCGCCCATGAGGTCCGCAATCAGGCGCGCGTCCACCTGTGGTACGAAAAGAAGTTCGGCGAGCCCGGCACGGTCCTGACGTCAAGCCGCGACGGCATCGAGCGTTTCCTGGTCGCCTGCACCTGTGTTGGCCTGCGTCCCGGACCGAACGGCCTGGAACTCTGCGCGCCGCACGGACTGGCCGATCTGTTTGCCGGGCGCCTGGCGCCCAACCCCTTGCAGCCCAGCGGCAACTTTCGCGCCAAAGCGCTTTCCTATCAGGCGCGCTGGCCGTGGCTGGAGATCGTCGACAACGTGCAGAGTGATCCAGCGACGATACCGGCGGGTACTGAAGGCTTGCCGGGCGGTCGATGACGGGCTACAGCGCCGCCCATCCCGTCGCAGGGTGTTGGGGTCGGACGTGCCGCAACCGCCGGAACACGGCGGACGCGATGCCGGATTGGGTGCGATGATAGAGCCTTACGTCTATCTGGAAGATCAGATCGCCGGTCAGGAGCGGTTCTATGGCGCGCCGGTGCGCTGCATCACGGCCCATGATCTGGAGGATGTCGAGCCGTGCTTTGCCGCCATGACCGAATGCCTGGACCAGGGACTGCACCTTGCCGGATACGCCAGTTACGAGCTGGGCTATGGGCTGGAGCCGAAGCTAGAGGCGCTGTTGCCGGCGGGCCGGACGACCCCGCTGCTTGCCTTCGGCGCCTTCGAGACGGTGCGGCACCAACGGCCGGCGACGGTTGCCGACGACACAGGCTGCACCTTAGGCGGTCTCGAACCGGCATGGTCGCTGCAGGACTATGTCGACCGCTTCGATCGGGTGATGGACTACATCCGGGCGGGCGACGTCTATCAGATCAATCTGACCTTTCCGATGACGGGCACCGTCGATGGCGGCGCGATGAGCCTTTACGGCGATCTGCGGCAGCGGCAGCCGGTGCGCTACGGCGGCGTGGTCAGCCTGGGCGCACCGACCGTTGTGACCGTGTCGCCCGAGCTCTTCTTTCGGTTGGACGGACGCCGCCTATCCGTGCGGCCGATGAAGGGCACGGCCGGACGCGGCGCGACGCCGGCGGACGACGACGCGATCGCGCGCGCCATGCAGGCGGACGAGAAGTCGCGGGCGGAGAACCTGATGATCGTCGACCTGCTGCGCAACGATGTCGGGCGGGTGAGCGAGATCGGCTCGGTCGAGGTCACCGACCTCTTCACGGTCGAGACCTTCCCGACGCTGCATCAAATGACATCGGGCATCCAGGCCCGGCTGTGCGAGGGGATCGACGTGCCGCAGATCTTCCGCAGCCTGTTCCCGTGCGGTTCGGTCACCGGGGCACCGAAGATCCGCGCCATGGAAATCATCCGCGAGATCGAGAGCGGACCACGGGGCGCCTATTGCGGCGCCATCGGATACATCGAGCCTGGCGGCGCGGCATGCTTTAATGTCGCGATCCGAACCCTAAGTCTCTTTGGGAACGATCGGATCGTCTACAACGTCGGCAGTGCCATCGTTTCGGATTCGCGCGCGCAATCGGAGTATGAGGAATGTCTGCTGAAAGCGAGAGTCATGACCAGCACCCATGAACCATCGGCCAGCATAGGAGCCCTGTCGGCATGATCCGCCATATCGTTCTGTTTCGTGCCGAAGATCCGGCCAATGTCGAAGCGGTCAAGAACGGGCTGAGGCGATTGTGTGAGATTCCGGCGGCAACCGTCTTGGAGGTCGAGTTGAACGGTCGCAAGGACGCGCTGTCGGATGAGATCGACGTCGTCGTCTATGGCGAGTTCGAGGACGAGGCGGCGCTGGAGGCGTTCAAGGCCCACCCGATCTATCATGAGACCATCCAGGTGGTCCGGCCCATGCGCGACCTGCGCATTGCCGTCGATTTCGAATCCCCGTCGAAAGCGCCCGGAACGCTGCGCGACGGAGACGCTGCGTGACGTCGCTGACGCTTGCCACGTGGAACATCAATTCCGTGCGTCTCAGAATCGATACGGTGATCGCCTATTTGAAGGAGCATCAACCGGACGTCTTGGCGCTGCAGGAAATCAAGGCGACCGACGAACAGTTTCCCGCCGACGCCATCCGTGATGCCGGCTGGGACCACATCGCCGTCAACGGCTTCAAGGGCTACAACGGCGTCGCGATCGTCAGCCGCGTGCCGTTCTCCGACAGCGGCAAGAAGGACTGGTGCGGCAAGACCGACGGCCGCCACGTGTGGGCCGTGCTGCCCGGCAAGATCGAGCTCAACAACTTCTATGTGCCCGCCGGCGGCGACGTGCCGGACCCCGACCTGAACCCGAAGTTTGCCCATAAGCTGCAGTTCGTCGACGACATGACGTCGTGGTTCGCCGCGCGCAAGAAACCGAGGAACCGGTTTGTCATGGTCGGCGATCTCAACATCGCGCCGCTCGAAACCGATGTCTGGTCGCACAAGCAGCTCCTGAAAGTCGTCAGCCACACACCAGTCGAGGTCGCCGCGATGGAGCGGCTCAGGAAGGCGCACGACTGGGTCGACGCCGTCCGCTACTTCGTGCCCGAAAACGAAAAGCTCTATTCGTGGTGGAGCTACCGGGCGAAGGATTGGGAAGCCACCGACAAAGGGCGGCGGCTGGACCATGTCTGGGTGACGCCGCCGCTGCGGCGACATCTCAAAGGCGCCGAAGTGCAAAAGCATGTGCGCGGCTGGGAACTGCCCAGCGACCATGCGCCGGTCAGCGTGACGCTGGACGTGCCATCATGAGCGTGAGCGACGTCCTGAAGGTCGACGTCGATGGCACCGTCGCGACGATCACCTTGAACCGGCCGGCCAAGCACAACCTGTTGCAGATTTCCGACATGGGTGCGTTTACCGCCCTGCTGGACGACATCGATGGCCGCGACGATCTGCGCGTCCTCGTCCTGACCGGCACCGGCGAGCGCAGCTTCTGCGCCGGCGTCGACCTGGGCGCGGTGCAGGAAACCGATTGGTCGAACAATCCGCTGGAGCGCCTGTGCGATCGCATGGAGGCAATGGCGGTGCCGACGGTATGCGCGCTCAACGGCAGCGTCTATGGCGGCGCCTGCGATCTTGCGCTGGCTTGCGACTTCCGCATCGGCGTCGACGGCATGAAGCTGGTCATGCCCCCGGCCCGCCTGGGCGTCATCTATCACGAGACCGGGCTGAAGCGCTTTGTCGAGCGACTGGGACCCCAGGTCGCGCGCCGCCTGTTCCTGGTCAGCGAGATCATGCCGTCGGACGAACTGCTCACGATCGGCTTCCTTGACCGTGTCGTCGCGCGCGGCGACCTCGTGCGCACGGTCGAGACCTTTGTCGACGAGCTTGCCGGTATGTCGCCGCTGGCCGTCCGCGGCATGAAACGGGCGATCAACGAAATCAGCCGCGGCACCCTGGACGCCGCGCGGCTGAAGGAGGAGACGCTTGCCTGCTTCGCCTCCGACGACCTGGCCGAGGGGCTCGCCGCCAGCCGGCAGAAACGCAAGCCGGACTTTCGCGGCAGCTGATCTTGGGCTTTAGAGCAGATCGCATTCTGTCTGAATCGCCTGCGATCCAGATAGAATGCGTGAATCCGCTCTAACTATTGGATCGAGAGCGGATTCACGCGATTGGTCAGAGCCACTTAGTGGCTCTGACCAATCGCGATCCGCTCTAGGCCCGGTACATGAAGTAACGCCCCGGCGCCACGCCGTCGGGCAGAGGAAGCGGCATCCACAGCGACCCGACGAGTTCCTGGTCGGCCAGGGCGACGCCGTTCGTGGCGAGCAGGTCCGTGGTCGCGCCGGCCATCCATGACGCCAGCGCGGCGTTGGCCGCCGCATCGCCGGAACCGATATCAAAGTGGATCATCGCGGCGGGCGCGCCGACACGCGCCAAGGCCTGCGGCACGGTGTCGCGGAAGTCGCCGAGGATCATGTGGCCGTCGTCGGGAATGCAGTCGGGATGCGCGGCGACCCGGCGGTCGAATTCGAAGATCTCGCGGTCCGGCAGAATCTGCCGCAGGTGATCGAACGTACGCCCGTTGCCCAGACCGAACTCCAGGACCGGGCCGGGCACGTCGGCGATCATCTCCGCCGCCATCTCCAGGCAACTGCGCTGCGCCTGCAGACGCCGGATGACGCTATCGAGACGGCTCATCGTGTCTTGATGTTGCTGGCATCACCTGCCCGCTCCCCCTCCCGGCCACCCCGAGGATGCTGCCATGGGTGGCCTCGGCGAAAACGCCTCGCGGCGTTTTGCCCCGGAGGAGGGGGAGCGGGC
>JANQGO010000257.1 GCA_028277285.1 Alphaproteobacteria bacterium
GGCGCGGCCGATGCGTTCGACCGCACGCTGATCTGGGGTGCGGCGGCCGGCGCTGTCGAGATCGCGCCGGCGGCGAGCGTGATCGAGCGTTTACGCCAAATTCGTAACGATCGGGTGGTCTTCGCGGCGGTTCTCGCGGTCGCCGGTCTGCTGTTCGTGGCGTTCGGCGTCTTGCGCTGGCGCCAGACTGACAGTAGAATCGACCGGTGATTACCTTTTCGATGTCGTGTGGCTTGCCAGCGATTTGACAGACTACTTCAGATTTACTAAAGTCTTTGTGTCGAGCGAGCTTTTAGTTTCCGTATAGGAAAAGTCGTGCTGGCCCGAGTTCCCTTACTTCTTGTGGTTGTTCTCGCCATGGCGTCTGCGACGCCAGCCTTTGGCGGTGATGATGTGGCGCGGCCGGGAGTTCAGCCGGCAGCCGGCGAATACCTCTGCGGATCCCTACCCGATCACGCCTGGACGGCTGCCATGGCTTATGCCGGCGTTGCTGTGCCAGACGTTTTGATCGGTCCGGCCGATCCCGATCACGACCGCAAGCAGTCTTTATGGGCAGGCCATGGTGAACGCACCATCGCGCAATCCTGCCGCTGGGATTACTGCTGCGGCGAATGGGGATGCTGGCACTCCTGTGATTGTTGGTGAGGTCTGATTGCCATGTCGATGGATGAAACACCGCCCGAACCGGCGGCGCACGGTACCGGTCGCCAAGTCTCCGGCATCTTCTTTCTGGCCTTCGTTCTGGCGATCTTCGGCACCCTGATCATTCTCTCGGTCGTGTTCGCCACGTTGAGCAAACCCAACGGCCTGTTCGCCTTCCTGTTCTTGATGGCGGCGCTGACCGTCGCCTTTGTCGGCATATTGGGCGGCACCGGCAAGATCGAGTGGAAGTGGATCACCCTGGGCGGCGCGCCGGCCGTTTACATGGGTCTGATCTGGCTCGTGCTGCGGCCCGATGGCGGCCTGCTGACCTTCGACGATCTGAACGAGATGGTCGACTTCGATGCGAAGGTGCAGGAACAGGTCAGGCTTGAGATGGCGGAGCTTGAGTCGGCCCATGTACTGCGGCGCGAGGAGTTGGAGGCGGAGTTCAGCGCCAGACAGGCCGCCGCCGATCTGGAACGCGACAGCCGCGTGCTCTTCATCAAGTTCCTGTGCCGCGAGGAGAGTGTCTACTTGAGCCAGATCCGCGCGCAGCTTCAGTTCACCGATACCAGCTTTGTCGACGAACCGACCTTCATCAACTTCCAGAACAATCACGGCGACGACTTCCACGAGCCGACCGGCATCATCCGGCCGTTCAACGTCTCCGGCGCCTATGTGCTGCCGGTGCCGATCCTGTCCGACGGTTCAGGCGCGGTGATCTATCACGAAGGTCAGGATTCGGCCGTGCGGCCGCCGCTGCTTGAGGTGAAGTACAACGACGCCCACCCGGATCTGACGGTCATCGTTTCCGACCGTCAGCGCATGGAATGGGGCTGCACCCGACAGATCATGCCGCAGGCAAGCGGCGATCCCTTCCAGTAAGGCGGGGAGAAAGAGATGAAACACGTCGTCGGTGCGCTGTTTGCCGCTGTCCTGAGCCTGACGGCGCTGCCGGCCGCGGCCGGTATCGAGCAGCGCGGTCTCGACGAGATCGATCGCGATCTCGACTATCTGATCGACGACATCAAGACGGGCAAGGCGGCCTATGCGGCCGATCTTGCCGGCCTGATGGCGGAAGTCTACGCCGCCTGCTCGCAACTGCGCGATGCCGTGGACGAGCCGGCGCCGGGCACATGCGGGTCGAGGCTGAACGTCGACTGCGTCGGCAAACGCATTGCCAAACTGACCGAGGCCATGCGCCAGGCGCCGACCATCGAGGGCATGATCGCGTTCGCCCAGGTCCTGGCCAACCTGCCGCCGGGCTGGGTCTCCAGCGATTTGGCCGGTGATCAGGCCTATCTCTACGACCTCGTCATCGGCGACGAACGTCTGGACGACCACACGCGCGCGGTTGTCGACCGCGCGCTGATGAACAGCCGCGGCCTGTTCTATGACGCTTTCTATGGGCGCGGCCGCACCGACGACTATATCGACGGCAAGATCGCGATCACCGACCTTGTCATCGACAGCTATCCCGAGAGCCGCTTCGTGCTCTATGCGGAATTCCTGAAGGCCCGCGCGCTGCAGGAAAGATCCATGATCGGCTATTTCACCGAGGACGGCGCGGGTGTGCCGGCTTGGCCGCTGAACGACGAGGCAAAGCGGGCCCTGGTGCAGTCGAACGAGATGTATCAGGCGATTTTCGATCGGATCGACGCCGGCGACGATGACCGGCTGCCCAGCTTCCGCGCTGACATCCTGATGTTGATGGCGATCAACAACGTTCTGCTCGACGACATGGCGGCGGCGCGCGCCAATCTGAAGGGCATGATTGAGGCCAACCGGGAACCGGCGCCGCTTGACCAGGTGTTCGTCAACAAGTTCCTGCCGGTCTATTTCTGCAATCCCCGCGACGAGGTCGAGCCGGCCTATTACGTGCAAATCGACCAGTACTTCAATCCGGTCCAGCTCGCCGACTTTATGCTCGGCCTGATGGCTTGCCGCGACGAGGTTCAGCTTGGCGACTTCCTGCTTGCGTTGAACCGGTTCGAGAACGCCGATTACCGCGTCTTTCTCGCCTCGTTCCAGCAGCAGGATCAGGCAAGCGCCTACCTCGACAACATGAAACGGGCGGCGGCCGAGCCGGAGAACAAGGCGAAGCTTGACGCTATTCTGGACATCGCGGCCGAACCCCTATGCGCGGCGCAGGCCGAACCCGCCCACACCAACCAGGCGGGCATCACCGAGCCGTCTGACAACGGCTGGGTCGGCGTCTACTACGGCGGCAATCTGACTCACGAGCAGGGGCTGGAGATCATCCGTGTGCTGCGCGACATCAACCCGAAGCGTTATCGCGACGCCTATCTTTGGCGTCCGCAGATCGAATAGAGGCGAGAATGTACGGCGCGCCAAAATTGCAAGTCTGGACGCCGGATCATCTTGTCGCGCGCGGGCACGCACATCATATCGATGGTGCAGGCCGACGTCTTAACGCGCGGGCAGCACGGTCGCGGTGTTGCTTAGGACTTCAGGACATCACCGTCCTCTGTTGTGGTGGGGCTTGATGCCCACCGGCAGAGGCACTGAACAGGGGAACCTTCAGTGTCATGAGCCAGCGGACCTATGACGCCGCTACCAAGACCGCGCGACAATTGGGTGTCGCCATCATCGGCTGTGGTGCTTGGGGTCCCAATCTGGCGCGCAACTTCCATGCGCTCGGCGCGCTTGCCGCCATCCACGACCATACCCATGACCATGCCGTAGGCGTCGCACAGCCCTATGGTCTGACACCACGGGATTTCGACGACATTCTGGGCGACGACACGATCGATGCGGTCGCCCTGGCGACGCCATCGGGCACCCACCATGCCATGGCGCGCGAAGCGTTGGTCGCCGCCAAACACGTTTTTGTCGAAAAGCCGTTGGCGCTTCGTTCCGACCACGCCGCCGAGTTGATCGACATCGCCGACCGGCGCGGCCTGACGCTGATGGTCGGCCACCTGATGCTGTACCATCCGGCGTTCGAGCGGCTCAGCGAGCTCGCCGCCGCGGGCGCGCTGGGCGAGATCCGTCACATCGACGCAACGCGGCTCGGTCCGCCCGGCGGCCGTCACGAACACTGTGTCGTCTGGGATCTGGCGCCGCACGATATCGCCATGGTCCTGGCCCTCTATCAGGACCTGCCGCGCACCGTGATCGCGTCCGGCGACCGGTCCGGCCCTTCGGAGGGCAGCAAGGTCGCGATGGCGGCGCTTGATTTCGGCGACGGCCGGAGCGCCCATCTGCAGATGTCTTGGATGAACCCGACGAAGCAGCGGCGCTTGACCGTGATCGGCACCAAGGCGACAGCCGTGTTCGACGACGGCCAAGACTGGCCACAAAAGCTCATCCTCTACACGGATCGCGACGGCGGCAAACACGCGGACGCCGTCGACCTTCAGCCGGCCGAGCCGCTGGCGCTGGAATGCCGCCACTTCCTGGATTGCATCGCGTCCGGTATCCGGCCGCGAACCGACGGTTCGGAAGGCCGGGCTGTCCTGCGTGTCCTGGAGGCCATTGGTCGCGCCATCGCCGATCAGACGGCCGTCCAGGTCGAGGCAAGCGATTCCCGCGAGCGCGCGGAGGTCAGCGCCGAATGACGCCGGCGTCCGGCAGGTCGCCTGACGTTCCGCTTATCGATCTGGCGGCGCAGCGCAGGCATCTGGGCGAGCGGATCGATAGTGCCGTCGCCGCCGTGCTTGATCACGGCCATTTCATTCTGGGTCCCGAGGTTTCGTTGCTGGAGGAGAAACTCGCGGCGGCGACCGGGGCGAAACATGTGGTGAGCTGCGCCAGCGGAACCGACGCCCTGTTGCTCGCGCTGATGGCGCTGGACATCGGCCGTGGCGACGCGGTGTTTGTGCCGGCCTTTACCTTTCCCGCCCCGGCCGAGGTGGTCGCCCTGCTTGGCGCGACACCGGTGTTTGTCGATGTCGACGAAAGCCACGCCCTGATGGATCCGGCGAGCTTGGAGGCGACCATCGCCAACCTTGACGGCGTCACGCCGCGCGCGGTGATTGCCGTCGATCTTTATGGCCATCCCGCCGACTACGAGGCGATCGGCGCCCTGGCGCGCGCCCACGACATGACACTGATCGCCGACGCCGCCCAGAGCTTCGGGGCGGCATGGCAGGGGCGCCGGACCGGCACCCTGGCCGACATCACCACAACAAGCTTCTATCCGGCGAAACCCTTGGGCTGTTACGGCGACGGTGGCGCGATCTTTACCGACAACGACGATCTCGACGCCACCATGCGCTCGCTTCGGGTCCATGGTCAGGAGACGGACCGGGGCTTTACCGGCATCGGGATCAACGGTCGCCTCGATACCATGCAGGCGGCAATCCTGTTGGAGAAGCTTGCGGTGTTCGACGATGAGCATAAGACGCGCCAACGGGTCGCCACGCGTTACGGCGAGCGGCTCGCCAATGTCGTCGCCGTGCCGGACACCCTCGCCGATCACACCCACGCCTGGGCCTGCTACACCATCCGCAGTCCGAAGCGCGACGCGATCAAGGCATCACTGTATGAAGCCGGCATTGCCCATGCCGTCTACTATCGCGCCGCCTTGAACCGGGAACCTGTCTACGCCGCCTACCCAACAGCGCCCGCCGGCCTGCCGGTTGCCGAACAGCTCGCCGGCACCGTGCTCAGCCTGCCGATCCACCCCTATCTGGACGAGGCGACCCAGGACCTGATCATTGACCGTGTGATGGGTGCCGCCGCCTAGAGCGGATCGCGTTTAGGCGGAACCGCTTCAGAGTTTCTTGACGTAGAAGAACCCGGTGACGAGGTCGGTGCCGACCTTGGCATAGGACGGCAGATCGCCCCAACGGACATAGCCGTTGGTCTCGTAAAGCTCGATGGCGCGGGTCTGGGTCGACCGGACGTCGAGCCGCATGTGGCTCAGGCCGATTTCGCGGGCGAAGTCTTCGGCCGCGCGCAGCAGCATGGCGGCGAGCCCATGACCGCGCGCCCAGGGCGCGACGAAATGGGTCGTCAGCTGGGCCGAATGGGCCTGCGCCTCGTTGTTGCGCGGCGGTTTCTGGAGCTGCGCCGAGGCCGCGATGGTGCCGTCCAGCCGGCCGACCCAGAGCTCGCGCTCAGGCACCAGCAGCACACCCTTCCAGTAGCGCTGGATCTGCTCGCGCGGCTGGGGGTTCAGCCAACCGAAGCCGTTACCGTCTACGATCGCGGCGTCCGTGGCATCACACAGGTCGTCGAGATCGAGTCGGTTGAGTTCGGTGACGTGTTTTACCTCGACAGACGCCGAGGCCGACGCGGAACGAGTTTCCATGGCGCCTAAATGGACCGGTCTGGCTGGGGGTGCAACCCCTGAGGGAATGAATTTTCCGCTAGACGGGTCTCCTGCTGCTCGGCCTCATGCTCGGCCAGGCGGATTACCGCCTTTTCTTCGGCCTCGCCGAAACGTCTGGCGGCCACGATATCGACTGTGCTGAAGCCCTTCTGGCCCAATTCCCACCGGCGCAGTTCGTTGCCCAAAAAGCCCAAAACCAAGGCTTGGGCGACATTGGCGATCATCACGCCGGTCTCGCCCAGCCCCAGCGACCCCCACAGGATCGAGAGGCCGATGACGACCGCCAGGAGAAGGAAAAAGACCCGCCAAAGCCTGCGGTAAAGCGCCCAGAACAGCGGGATCAGGCACGCGCCCCACGAGAATCCGTCGCGCACCAGCTCGATATCGATATCGGCCTTCTCGCGCATCATGACCCAATATTCCCGCATGGCACCCCTGCCCTTGACCGGCACGTTTCGGGCCCTCACATAGCACGGGTACGCCCGCCGCCCAATCGGCGGCTGCCGGCGTGCGATCCCTGGCCTGACCCAACGAGATATGCCGATGAGCAATACAGATGCCAGTCAGTGGCACGGCACCACCATCCTCGCCCTGCGCAAGGGCGGCAAGGTCGTCGTCGCCGGCGACGGCCAGGTCTCCATGGGCCAGACCATCGTCAAGGGCAACGCGACCAAGGTGCGGCGCCTGGGCGACGGCAGCATCGTCGCCGGTTTCGCCGGCGCGACGGCGGACGCCTTCACCCTGTTCGAGCGCCTGGAAGAGAAGCTGGAGCGTCATCCCGGGCAATTGCAGCGCGCCTGTGTCGAGCTCGCCAAGGACTGGCGCACCGACCGTTACCTGCGCCGGCTCGAAGCGCTGATGGCGGTGGTCGACAAGAACGTCTCGCTGCTGATCACCGGCACCGGCGATGTGCTGGAGCCCGAGGACGGCCTGATCGGCATCGGCTCCGGCGGCAACTACGCGCTTGCCGCCGCGCGCGCGCTGATGGATGTGGACGGCCTGGACGCGGAGACCATCGCCAGAAAGTCCCTTGCGGTCGCCGCTGAGATTTGCGTTTACACAAATGACCAGGTTGTCGTTGAGACTCTTGACGCCGCCTAACAGAATAGAACCACGGACCACCAGAACTCATGACCAGTTTTTCGCCTCGCGAGATCGTTTCCGAACTCGACCGTTTCATCGTCGGCCAGAACGACGCCAAGCGCGCCGTCGCCGTGGCGCTCAGGAACCGCTGGCGCCGCCAGCAGTTGCCGGAGGATCTGCGCGAAGAGGTGCTGCCGAAGAACATCCTGATGATCGGCCCGACCGGCGTCGGCAAGACCGAGATCGCGCGCCGGCTGGCGAAACTCGCCAACGCGCCGTTCCTCAAGGTCGAGGCCACCAAGTTCACCGAGGTCGGTTATGTCGGCCGCGATGTCGAACAGATTGTGCGCGACCTGGT
>JANQGO010000380.1 GCA_028277285.1 Alphaproteobacteria bacterium
CCCGCTGAGCAAGATCCGCGTCATGGCGCTGCCCTGCGGGATGCCGAGCGCCTCGTGCACGCCGTCGCGCAGTTCTGACGGCGTTTGCGACGACGTCCAAAGCGTCACCTTGTCGCCCATCCATTCGGCGATGGCGGCATTGCGGCCGAGCGGCGCGTATTGCTGGCTCTCGTAAAAGATGTCGCAGTCGACGGTGATCTCGGCGTCCTTCTCGCCTTCCGCCACGTCGCCCCATTCGACGATATAGGGCTCCCGTTCGTTGCCCTCGTCGCGGATCTGCGGCGCGTCCGGCTTGCGCGCTTCCTCCATGTCGAGCACGTGTGGCAGGACCTCGTACTCGACGTCGATCAGACGTACGGCCTCTTCGGCAATGTCCTCGCTCACCGCCGCGACCGCCGCCATGTCGTCGCCGACGAAGCGGCCGATACCGTCCAGCACCTTGCCGCGATAGTTGAACCAGGCGGCTTCCCAGTCCAGCCCCGGCGTGTCCAGGTGTGTCAGGACGCCATAGACGCCCGGCAACGCCTCGGCCTTGCTGGTATCGATACGGGTGATGCGTGCATGTGGGTGCGGACAGCGCAGGATCTTGCCGTAGGCCATGTTCTGGACCTTCAGATCCACGGCGTATTTCAGCGCGCCCGTCACCTTTTCGCCGGCGTCCTTGACGTGGACGCCCTTGCCGACGACGGAGAAGTTCCTGTCTTCGTATCCCATGTCCTTGTCTCCTAATCAGCGGCGCGGCGGTCGGTGCCGTCACCGGCGCGAAGCTTCTCAGCCGCCTTCATGACCGCGTCGACGATATAGGGATAGGCGCCGCAGCGGCAGATATTGCCGCTCATGGCGAACGCCGTTTCCTCGCGCGTCGGGTTCGGGTTCTCGGCCAAAAACGCCTTGGCGCTCATGACGAAGCCGGGTGTGCAGAACGCGCACTGGAAACCCTGCTCCTCGATGAACGCCTGCTGGATCGGATGCAGATCGTCGGACGTGCCAAGGCCCTCGATCGTCTGGAGGTCGTGCTGTTCACCCTGATCGACCAGCATCATGCAGGAGGTGACGGGCTCGCCGTCGACCAGAACCGTGCACGAGCCGCACTCGCCTTCCGAACACGACACCCGCACGCCAATCAGACCGAGCTCGTTGCGCAGGACGTCGGCGAGGGTGCGGTTCGGCGCGACATCCAGGGCATGGGTCTGGCCGTTGACCTTGAGCGTCGTCATGTGACCGTCCCTCCAAGTTTGGTGATCGAGTCGTTGAGAGCGCGCTTGACCATGACCTTGATCATGGCGCGGCGGTAATCGGCGCTGGCGCGGACATCGGAAATCGGCTTGGCGTCGGCCGCGGCCAGTTCGCCTGCCTTCACCAACAGGCCGGAATCGACGTTATTGAGGTCGGCACCAACGAGCACCGCTTCCGCCGCCCCTGAGCGAATGATGACGGGCGCCACGGCGCCCAGCGCGATCCGCGTGCCGGTGACGCGCGAGCCCGCATCGACCGACACCGAGGCCGATGCGTTGACCAGGGCGATATCGACGACCGTGCGGTCGATACGCCGGTAGGACGCCTCGACACGGCGGTCGGGCGGCAGGGGAATGACGATCTCCGACAGCAGGTCGCCGTTCGAGACGGCCGTGTGGTTCACGCCCTCGAAGAAGTCTTCCATGGCGATGCGACGTTCGCCATCGGGGCCCAGGATGACGGCTTCGGCGTCCAGGGCGACAAAGGCCGGCGACAGGTCGGCCGCCGGCGACGCGTTGCACAGGTTGCCGCCGACCGTGGCGATCGACCGGGTCTGCGGTGTGCACATCAGCTTGGTGATGTCGCTCAATGTCCTCAGATGCGGATGGCGCTCGGCCGAACGTTCCAGCGCCGCCAGTGTCGCCATCGCGCCGATGCGAATGCGGTCGTCGGCGACGTCGATAAACCGGAGCTCGTCGAGGAAGGTGAGGTCGATGCAGTGATCAAGCGACACTTCCTCGCGTTGCCACATGAGGATCATGTCGGTGCCGCCGGCCCAGAAGCGCGCGCCGTCACCCAGCCTGGCGCGCATGGCGACAGCTTCTTGCGGCGAGGCCGGGCGTGAATAGTCGAACTGTGATCGCATGTCGGTTCTCCAACTGTGTCTCCAACGGGAGACGGAGAAGAAAGGTGCGGGCAAGGGCTGGGCCCCCTGCCCGCACAGGGTGGTCAACTCATGGACCGACGCGGCCGATCCACTTGTTGGAGCCGTACGACTGGTCGTAGCCCTCGGCGTTCAGCCATTCGATAATGCTGTTATCGATGCCGTCGGCGGCCGAGACACGCTCGTCCATGACACCGGCTTCGGAATAGACATCGGCGAACAGTTCCCAGGTGTCGGCGAGATAGCCGGCCTCGCAGTCGGCCTTGTCGCCGACCATCTGGCCCCAACCGCTGGGCGTATCCGGCGGCGCCGGCGCGCCTTCGGGAATGCTGGCGCACAGCGGCTCGCCGCCTTCAAGGCCGACGGCGCCCATGTTCTGGTTGATGTTCAGCATGACCGCGCCGTACTGGGTCAAGCGCACGTCCTCGACCGGCCAGTCGAGGCCGGCGGCGACGATCTCGTTGCCTTCGTCCGGGTTTTCCTTCCACCAGTTGACCGCCTCGAACCAGGCGCGGATGACCTCGCGCGCGGTCTCGGGATTGGCCTCCAGCCATTCCTGATTGCAAGCGATCGAATCGGAGATCAGACCGCGCTCCCAGGTCTTGTCGGTCAGGCTGGACTTCAGAAGATGCGAATCCTCGCGCTCCAACGACTGGGTCGAGAAGGGGATCCATGTGACATCGACATCCAAGGCGCCGCTGGCGAAGGCCGCCGTCGATTCCTGCGGCAGCATGATCGTGTGGTTGACCTCGTCGAACGGAATGCCCGCCCGTTTCAAGGTCAGCAGCATCCACATGTGGTTCAGGAAACCGTAGTCGGCGGCGAAGGTGCGCCCGCGCAGGTCCGCTTCCGACTCGATGTCGTTGGAAACGACCATCTGGTCGAGTCCATAGGACATCAGCGGTACCGCGACATGTTTGACCGGCACGGCCGATGACGCGGTGACGACCGTGTTGTCCATGGTCGTCATGATGCACTGGATCGAATTGTTCGACAGGCCGGCATTACGCGCGGTCGTGTCCTCGATGATCTTGACGTCGACATTGATGCCGTCGGCCAGGCCCTTCTCCTTGACGATGAACCAGGGGCCGTAGACCGAGACGGAGATGATGGAGACGGTGAAATCCTCCTCGGCATGAGGTGATGCCGTGGGGATCGTGCTGCCTGCAAGGGCAAGGCAGAACACAAGCGCTGCGGTCGGCAACGAAAGCAATCTTCTCATGGGGTCCTCCTCCTTGTGGTCGTTCTTTGTTGTTGGCCCGCGCCATCAGGCGGCACCGGCAAAGGCGCGTCACTGCGCCTGGATCTCCTCGCGCATCCAGGCAAACAACTGGCGCTCGGTCTCGATGTAGCCGGGCTCCGCCAACAGCTCTTCCTTCTTGGCGAAGCGCCGTCCGTTCTTGAACTCCAGCAGAATGTCCTGCTTGATCCGGCCGGGATTGCGGGTGAAGAAGACGATGCGGTCGGCGAGATAGATCGCTTCCTGGATGTCGTGGGTCACCGCGATGACGGTCTTTTTCTCCGCCTCGATGATTTCGATCATCATCTCTTGCATTTCCCAGCGCACCTGCGCGTCAAGCGCGCCGAACGGCTCGTCCATCAGCAGGACCGTCGGGTTCTGCGCCAGCGTGCGCGCGATCGCGACGCGCTGTTTCATGCCGCCGGAGAGTTCGCTGGGATAGGACTTCGCGGCGTGGCCCAGATGCACCTCTTCAAGCAGTTGCTTGGCCTTGGCCTCGCGCTCCCTCTTCGGCATGCCCAGGATCTTCATGCCGTATTCGATGTTGCCGAGCGCGGTGAGCCAGGGAAATGACGTATAGGCCTGGAACACCATGCCGCGGTCGGGACCGGGCCCGATGATGGGCTCGTCGTAGACGGTGATCGTGCCTTCCGTCGGCAGCTCGAGGCCGGCGATCATGCGCAGCATGGTCGTCTTGCCGCAGCCCGATGGGCCGATGAAGGCCGTCACCTGGCCCTCCGGCAGATCGAGCGTGATGTCGTCGACCGCCGTGAAGCTGCCGCCCAAATAGCGTCGGGTGACGCCGGTGGCGCGGATCGCGATATCGCCGGGGGCGTGGTTTGCGGTTGCCGGTTGCGCCATCGTTCAACCCCGCCGCTTGCGATTCCAGGGGAACAGGTAGTGGGCGGCGATGCGGAAGCTGATATCGGTCAGCACGCCCAGAATGCCGATGGTCAGAATGCCCGCCATGATGATGTCGACCTTCAGGAACCGTCCCGCGCGCATCATCACCGCGCCAATACCGTCCTGGGCCGCGACGATCTCGGCGATGACCAGATAGGTCCAGCTCACCGCAATCATGTTGCGCATGGAATCGACGATTGCCGGTGAGGCCGCGCGCACCACGACACCCATGACGATCTGGCGCCGTGTCGCGCCCATGGTGAGGGCCGCCTCGACCAGGGCTTTTTCGACCGCTTCGGTGTTGTCGAGGATAAGCGCGACGAGAAAGAAGATGACGCCCAAGAACAGCAGCGCCAGTTTCTGCGTGTCTGTCGGGCCGAACCAGACCAGCAGCAGCGGAATGAACGACGCCGCCGGCAGGTAGCGCGCGCCGGAAAAGATCGGGTTGATCAAGGCGCGCATGTTCGAGAAGCACCCCATGAAAACGCCCAGTGGCACGGCGATGAGGCACGCCGCGAAGAAACTGGCGAAGACCCGCGCGACCGAGATGCCGACATCGGCCATGTAGTTTTTCTCGGTGATCAGCATGACGAGCGTCGAGATCACGTGCTGCGGCGACGGCAGGAACCGGCGGCCCTCTTCCGGCGTCAGGTAATGTCCACCTGCTAACCCCAGGTAAAGACAAATTTGGAGTTCCTTGTAAAGCAACATGGAG
>JANQGO010000440.1 GCA_028277285.1 Alphaproteobacteria bacterium
CAAAGCCCGCGAAACCACTTACGGCGAGGTTCACGACCCCATCGTTGGGAACGATGCTTGTCAGTCGCGACAGCAAACCTTGTCCCGAATTATCGTCGATCTCGACGACGTTGCCATGGGCGTCAAAGCGCCCCAGCACCGTATTCAGGTTTTCATCGACGACTTCGACTTCGAGGAACGCCCCGGCGGGCAGGCCGGAAATCTCGAAGTAATCCCGGTCTACGCCGTCCTCGCGAAGATTGGCTTCGATGATCACGCCTTCGGCCGACGAGAACGGATCACGCGAGCTGAAAGAACTGTTGAAGTCGGTTTCGCTGACCCGCGGCAAGCTATCCTCCTGCACTTCGAAGGCGCCTATGTCCACCGTTTGATTGGCGATGCGGTCGAAACCTTCGCCACGCTGGTCGAATGTAAGCGGGTCGCCATTGTCATCGACGGCAAGCGCGTTGTTGCCGGCGGCGATCGCCGGGCTGTCGTTGAGAAGCGCTAGGGTTTCGGTCGGGCCGCCATTGTCCCGCAACGAGCCGAGCCGGGGGTCAATCGGTGCCTCCGTCGTTCCCACCTGATCCCCATTAACGCCATCGGTAAAGCCGGTCGCGCCATCACCGTTACCGATCAGGTTATTGCCCAGGCTGGTAAAGGGTGAGGGTCCGCTGATGGGTGAGTATCCAGCAATATCTTCGTCATCCGCGTTCCCGGCAATGATCGTGTTGGCGACAGTCGAAGTTCCACGATTGGAAATCCCACCGCCGTACCGGGCGGCTGTGTTGCCCGAGAGCGTGCTGTTGGTCAGCGTCACGGTTCCATAGTTTTCGATCCCACCGCCCCGAAAAGCGTAATTGCCCGAAACCGTCGTGTTGGTCAGCGTCATGGAATTGCCGGTGTTGCGAATCCCACCGCCAACGAAGGCGCTGTTGTCCGACACTGTCGTGTTGGTCAGCGTCGCGGTTCCGTCGCCAGTGTGCCAAATCCCACCGCCAGTTTGGGCGCTGTTGCCCGAAAGCGTGCTGTTGGTCAGCGTCACGGTTCCACCGGTGCTGTTGATAAACCCACCGCCGGCCTGATCGCTGTTGTTGCCCGAGAGCGTGCTGTTGGTCAGCGTCAAGGTCCCTTGGTTGGCAATCCCACCGCCACTCTCAGATATGCTGCTGTTGCCCGAAACCGTCGTGTTGGTCAGCGTCAAGGTCGAATCTGTAAAATTGAAAATCCCACCACCGCCAAAACCTGAAGTGGTGCTGCCGCCGGTTATCACCAACCCATCAAGCGTGGAGGAGCCGCCTTCGACGTTCAACACTCGGCTATTGGACAGGGCGTCGATGGTGATGTCTGGCGCGCCGTCGTCGTTAATGTCGCCGTCGATGGTGACGTCGGACGAAATGACAAGCTCGCCCAAGGCCTGGCTGAGCCGGATCGTGCCGCCGGCAAGCGACGGATCAAAGACGATGGTATCCGCTGCCGGGTCGTCGTTGGCGAGGCTCAGGGCTTCGCGCAGCGACAGATTGCCGGCGGAGACATCACCATCATTTTCATCGATGAGATGGTCGACCGTGAACGTTGCCATAGGAACCGCCCTCCGTTTCCTTCAAACGCCGCGTTTCTCACCCCCCGTAAGCACGGTTGTTATTCGAGCCGGATGGGCGGATCGCGGAGACTCTCGTTCCAACCAAATAACGTCAAAACCGTAACTGAGTAACGGTAAAGTTGCAATTTTTTTATGGTTACAATATGGCGATAAATAGATGATCCTTAACAATCAGAACGATAGAGTCGCGCCGCAGGTTTCAGAGAGATTCGGTCCCGCCGTCCGGCGCCGCCGGTTGGTTAACGATCCGGTAGGCCTTGCAGTTCTTCGGGTCGCGCCAAAAGGCCATGTTGGCGTACCGCTCGGAACTTGCGGCTGCCGCCGTGTAGGAGCCGTCGGTGTGCTAG